>CANHON010000219.1 GCA_947462115.1 Deltaproteobacteria bacterium
CTTCGAGGGGCTGCGCGCCCTCACCCAACAGCACGGCGCGCTGCTGATCATCGACGAGGTCATGACCGGCTTTCGGTTGGCGCTCGGCGGCGCCTGCGAGCGCTACGGCATCGAGGCCGACCTCGTTTGCCTCGGTAAGATCGTCGGCGGCGGCCTGCCGCTGGCGGCCTTCGGCGGCAAGCGCCGCTTCATGGAGCGCTTGAGCCCGCTGGGCCCGGTCTACCAAGCGGGCACCCTCTCCGGAAACCCCCTCGCGGTGGCCGCTGGGCGCGCTGTTTTGCGCAAGCTGACCCCAGCGGTCTACGCGCGGCTGGAGACGATCGGCGCCGCGGTCGAGGCCGGCCTGCGCGGCCCGGTGGAGGCCATGGGCGGCAGCTTCGTCCGGGTGGGCTCGATGTTCACCATCTACTTCCAGCCCAGCCCGCCCCGCGACTTTGAGGAGGTCAAGCGCGGCGATCTGGCCCGATTCGGGCGTTTTCACCGCGAGGCCCTCAACCGGGGCGTCTACTTGCCGCCCTCGCAGTTCGAGGCCGCCTTTTTGCCCGCCACGCTGACCGACGACGAGATCGACCACCTCGTCGCTGCCTTGGTCGAGAGCCTGCCCGCGTCGGCCGCCTAAACGGGCGCGGCGCTCGGCGGGGCGGGTCGCGCGAGAGCGCCCGGTCCCCCGGCCTTCGTGTCGACCCGGCGACAGCCGCGGCTGCTGCCTTTGACTTGCAAGGGAGGTCGGATTACCCCTGCGGTCCGCCCTGCCCTGGGCGGTGCTGATGGGCAGCCTGGCCCTCAGCGAGCCCCTCCGTCCACGCCCGCCGGGCGCCCACCCGGGCAGCCGCGCGAGCCGCGCAGAGGAGGCCCGCTGGACCCCCAGACCATCCGTCGGTACGGGCGCGCGACCGCTGCGGTCACCGAGCTCGTGATCTCCGTCATCGCCGGGCTCTACGCCGGGGTTTGGCTGGATCAACGACTCTCAACCTCTCCCTGGCTCCTCCTCTGCTTGACCACCCTCGCCCTCTCCGGCGGCATGGTGCGGCTCACCCGAGCGATGCGAGGCTTCTCCGAGACCGATGATCATCTCCCTCCGCAGCATCTCGAACAGCGCGACCCTCCTTCTGGGGGCCGCGGTGGCGTTGAGCGCGATGACCGCTGAGCTGCCGATGACCCTCGGCATCGCCACGGCCGGGGGCCTCTGCCTGCTCAACTTCGGGATGTGGCAAGCGGTCGGCCGCGGGCTGTTTCAGGCCCGCCTCTCCGGCAGCAGCCCGGCCTGGCCGATGGCCCTGTGGGCGCTCAAGCTGCTGATCTTCTTCGGTGGTTTCGTCTTTCTGCTCCAGCTCTTCCCCCCGGCGGGGGTCGCCATCGGCGGCTCGGCGCTGGTGCTCGCTTTGCTATTGCAGGCCTCGCGGGGCGTCTTTGCCCAGCTCGAGGCCGAGGAAGCCTGATGTACCACTTCTCATGGTTCCAACTGCTGTCTCCGCTGGTGCACGCGATCGAGGCGATCGGCGGCTCCCACGACGACGCGGTCCGGGTGCTCACCTCCTGGGGCATCTGCATCGGCCTGCTGCTCTTCGCGCTGATCGGCCGGGGCGCCTTGCAGAAGCTGCAAGACCCCAAGGCCGGCCCGATGCAGTACGTTCCGGCGGCCGGCCTGAACATCGGCGGAGTCTTCGAGCTGTTCGTGGGCGCGATCATCGGCATGCTGGAGCCCACCCTGGGCCGCGCCGACACCCGCCGCTACTTCTGGCTGCTCGGCGGCACCTTCTTGTTCATCTTCGTCGCCAACCTGATGTCGGTCGTCCCCGGCGGCCTGCCGCCCACCGACAACGTGAACACCAACCTCGCCATGTCGCTGGTGGTGCTGAGCGTCTACGTCATCGAGGGCGTGCGCCGCACCGGCATGGGCTTCTTCAAGCACATGGCGGGTCCGGTCATCTGGTTGGCGCCGCTGATCTTCGCGATCGAGGCCGCGGGCGTCTTCCTCATCCGCCCCGCTTCGCTTACGCTGCGCCTCTTCGGCAACATCAACGGCGACCACATGGTGTTCGGCATCATGTCGGACCTCGTGCCGGTGGTCGTCCCGTCGATCTTCCTCGCGCTGGGCATCTGGGTCAGCTTCTTGCAGGCCTTCGTGTTCACGCTCCTCTCCGCCATCTACATCATGCTCTCCGTCGGCCATGACGACGAAGAGGGTCATCACTGAGCCCCCCGGTCCGGGTCGCCCCGGCCACGCCCGACCGCGGCGCACGCCGACGAGCGGAGCTTTTTATCCATCGACGCTCCCCTGATTTGGAGGAAACCATGAAGAACGTGCTCAAGGTTCTGCCCGCTGCCCTCGTGCTCCTCACCTTCGCCACCCCGGCCCTCGCGGACGACGGCGGCAAGGGCAACATCGCGATGGCCGCTGGCCTCGCGATCGGCGCCGCTGCCATCGGCGGCGCGCTCGGCCAGGGCAAGGCTGCGGCCGCCGCCCTCGAGGGCATCGCCCGCAACCCCCAGGCCTCCGGCAAGCTGTTCACCCCGATGATCATCGGCCTGGCGCTCATCGAGTCCCTGGTCATCTACGCGCTGGTCATCGCCTTCCAGCTCGTCGGCAAGATCTAAGTCGCTTCGGGCGTGCCCTGCGCCCGCCCGAGCCGATGCCACCCCGCCCCTGCGCCTTCGGGCCAGGGGCGTGGTCGTGTTTGGAGTGACCTGCCACACGCTGATCTCGCGGTGTACTCGCGCCGCGACACGCCCCTGTGGCAGACTCCATGCACCCCCTCCGCGCGCGCCGCCCCTCGCCCGCGCCGCTTTGGCCTCCGGCCTCCATCCTCCCCCTCGGTGATCACCATGCGCCAGCCCACTGACCGCGCCGCCGCCCGCTCGCTCGGCTTCGCCGCCGTCGCCGTCCTCGCCGCCTGCAAGCCCCCGCCGGCCCCCGCCGCGCCCCCGGTCGGCTGGCACCAAGAGGCCGAGGGCATGTCCTTCGCCTGCTACTTCCCGCCCGACTGGGCCAAGCTGCCCGAGGGCGACCGCAAGCAGGCCCGGGTCAACGCGCTGGACGCCATGAAGGAGCAGTGGGGCGGCAAGCGCGACGGCGGCATGACCGTCGAAGAAGGCGTGATGGACGATGTTGAGGTGAGCCTGCTCGGCAGCCCCACCAACATCGAGGCGGTCGTCTCGCAGAACCTGGAGCAGTGCCGCAAGGTCGCCGCGGGCGGCTCGGCCGAGGCCTGGGGGAGCTGGGTCAAGGCGCTGCCGGCCAAGCTCAACGCCGGCCAGTGCCTCTCTCCGCTCGACTACACCATGTTCGACTACCTGGAGATCGACACCGACTGGCAGCGCCCGCTGCGCATCTGCAAGGGCAACAAGGTCAAGGTCTGGGCCACCACCCAGGACAAGTTCCGCCTGAGCGACAAGGGCGCGTGGATCACCGTGGAGGGCGACGCCAACCAGCCCACCGTCGGCGGCGAGTGGCCCTGCAACATCGAGGGCTGCAAGGCCGGCATGCTGGTGATGAAGTTCGCCACGGACGCCGGCGTGGTCCTCATCAAGCCCGTCGGCGCCGAGCTCATCTTCGAGGCCCCCGAGCACGGCGAGATCAGCTTCCGCATCAACGACAACACGCTCTACGACAACCTGTGGTTCCGCAACGGCGGCATCACCGACCACGCCGCGATCACCGTCGAGCCGTCGAAGTAGGTCATGGCGAGCACCCCGGTCTCCCGCAAGCTCAGCTTCGCGCTGGTCACCACCGCCGTGGTCTTCGGGGCCGTGGAGCTGGGCCTGCGGAGCGCCGGATGGCCCAAACCATCCGGCACCTTCGCCCACAATGAGACCTTCTGGGTCACCGATCCCGGCCTCAAGGGCTCGGCCTTCCCCCACAACGAGGAGGGCACGACCTTCGCGGTGTCCACCGACGGCAATGGCCTCCGGTGGCCGCTTCACGCCGAGGCCAAACCCCCGGGGACCCGCCGGCTGATGGCGCTCGGCTGCTCCACCACTTTTGGCTGGGGCGTCGGCGACGCCGAGAGCTACCCCGCGCGGCTCGAGGCCCAGCTGCAGGCCCGGGGCCACGCCGGCCTCGAGGTGATCAACGGCGGACAGCCCGGCTACACCAGCTTTCAGGGCCTGTGGCTGTGGGACGAGGTCCTCAGCAAATACGACCCGGACGTTGTTCTCATCGGCTTCATCGTCCAGGACTCGCGCCGGGCCGCCTACACCGACAAAAGCCAGGCGGTGCTGCAGCAAGACGCGCGCTTCCTCAAGCACAACCTGCTGTACCGGAGCCGCATCTACATGGGGCTGCGGGCGGGCCTCGGCGGCATCCAGATCCGGGCCAAGGAGCGGGTCGAGGGCGGCGAGGAGGGCGAGTTCCGGGTGCCGCCCGCCGACTTCGCCGAGAACATCCGCTCGCTCGTCGCCAAGGTCCAGGCCAAGGGCGCGACCCCCGTGCTCTTTGGCTACCCCCTGGAGCGCAGCGGCTACACCGCCCAGCACCGGTTGATCTTGCAGGCCGCCGCCGAACAGCTCGGCGTCCACCACCTCGACCCCCAGCCCGAGATCGAGGCCGCGAGCCGCTCGGGCGCGCTCTACTTCCCGCACGACCGTGGGCACGCCACCGCGGCCGGCAACGACCTCATCGCCACCAAGGTGGCCGACTTCCTCGAGGCCAAGGGCCTCGTCGGGGGCCCTCCATGAGCGCCGGTGAACGCCGCGACAGCACCCTCGTCCTGCTGGTCCTCAACGAGATTGACGGCCTGCGCGCTGTTTGGGACGAGCTGCCCCTCCACCGCTTCGCAACCACCGTGGCGGTGGACGGCGGCAGCACCGACGGCACCCGCGCTTGGCTGGAGGCCCGGGGCATCCCGGTGCTGGATCAGCGGGTGCGGGGCCGTGGCGCGGCTTTTCGCGTGGCGGCCCGCGCGGCGACCACCGAGCGCCTCGTCTTCTACAGCCCCGACGGCAACGAAGACCCAGCAGACATCGAGCGCCTCGACGATCTGGTGCTCCACGGCGCCGATCTCGCCATCGCCAGCCGCTTTGCGGTGGGCTCGGTCAACGAGGAGCAGGACCTGCTGCGGCCCCGGGCGCGGGTCAACGAGGCCTTGACCTGGCTCGCCAACGCGCTGTTCAACCGCCGGGCGACGGTCACCGATACGATCAACGGCTTCCGGGCGCTGCCCCGGGCCCGCCTGCTGGAGCTCGACACCACCGTCAAGCGCTTCCCGATCGAGTACCAGATCAGCATCCGGGCGATGCAGCGCGGCTGGGACATCCGGGAGCTCCCGACCATCGAGGGCCAGCGCGCCGGGGGCGAGAGCAAGGCCCTGTCCTGGCCGGTGGGCAAGGACCACCTCAAGGTGCTGCTGAGCGAGCTGCCCGGCGCAAAGGTGCTTCAATGAGCGAAAGTGACCGCCAGCAGGCCATCTCCACGCTGCTCGACCAGCACTTCACCCTCGATCCCACCCAGCCGGCGCCGGCGGACGGGCTGCCGCTGGCCCTGCCCTCCTTCGGTCGCGAGGAGGTGGCCGAGGCCATGATGGCCCTGCTGGAGGGCCAGCTCACCATGGGCAAGCGCGTGGCCGCCTTCGAGCGGGCCTGGGCCGCGGCGGTGGGCGTGCGGGAGGCCGTGGCGGTCAACTCCGGGAGCAGCGCGCTGCTCGTGATGTTGGAGGGGCTCATCGAGCTCGGCCGGCTCCAGCGCGGGCAGCGGGTGATCGTGCCGGCCGTCGGCTGGTCCACCAGCCTGTTCAGCGTGGTGCAGGCCGGCCTTCAGGCGCATGTGGTGGACGTGGACCCCGACTCGCTCGGCGTCGAGGGCGACTTTGACGATCCGGTGCTGGCCGTGCACCTGCTCGGCTGCCCCGCCCGCGCCCGCTCCCCCTTGTTGCTGGAGGACGCCTGCGGCGCCCACGGCGCCACCGTCGGCGGCGTGAAGGTGGGCGCCCGGGGCGTGGCCGGCGCCTTCTCCTTCTTCTTCTCCCATCACATCAGCACGATCGAGGGCGGGGCCGTCACCACCAACGACCCCGAGCTGGCCGACGCCATGCGCAGCCTGCGGGCCCACGGCTGGACCCGCGAGCGCACCGACCGGGCGGCGATCGAGGCCGAGCACCCCGAGGTGGACCCCCGCTTCTTGTTCGTCAGCGCCGGCTACAACCTGCGGATGACCGATCTGGCCGGCGCTTTCGGGGTCAAGCAGGTCGAGCGCCTGCCGGGCTTCTTGGCCCAGCGGCAGCACAACCACCGGCGGTGGTGCGCCGAGATCGCCGCCTTGGGGCTCCCGCTCCGCGTCTTCCCCGAGCTGCCCGGCACCGAGCACGCCGCCTTCGCCTTCCCCATGCTGCTCGACGCCGACGCGCCGCTGAGCCGCGCCGAGCTGTCCCGCCGCCTAGAGGCCCAAGGGGTGCAGACCCGGCCCATCTCCGGCAGCAACCTCGTTCGCCAGCCGGCCTTCGCGCGCCTGCGGGGCGTGACCCTCGACGGCCCCTTGCCGGTGGCCGACACCGTGCACGCCCGGGGCATCTTCGTGGGCCAGTCGCACGCCTTCAATGACCACCACGGCGCGCTTTTGGTCGAGGCGCTGCGTCGGGCCTTCGCCGGCGCCTAGTCCGCTGGGCCCGCTGCGCTATGCTCCGGGCACCGGAGGCCCGATGGCATCGCTTGACCCGCTTGACCTGCAGTCTGGGGCCCAGAGCCCTGAGCGCTTCGTCCAAAACAACGACACGCTCATCGTTGTCACGGGCGGCGCCGGCTACATCGGCTCGATGCTCATCCCCCGCCTGCTCGCCCGGGGCTACCGGGTGCGCTGCGTCGACAACCTGATGTACGGCGCGCAGCCGATCCTCCACCACTTCTTGCACCCGCGGTTCAGCTTCGCCGAGGTGGACATCACCGACGCCAAGGCGCTGGCGCCCGCCGTCCGGGACGCCGACGCCGTCGTTCACCTCGCGGCCCTGGTCGGCTACCCGCTGTGCAAGAAGATGCCGAGGCGCGCCGTGGAGGTCAACGTCGACGGGACGCGCAACCTGCTGGATGTGCTCCGCCCCGAGACCCGCCTGCTCTACGGCAGCACGGGCAGCAACTATGGCGAGGTCGAGGGCATCTGCACGGAAGACACGCCGCTGAACCCCCTCTCGCTCTACGGCGAGACCAAGACCCTGGCCGAGAGCATGTGCCGGAGCCGCGGCCGCTGCGTGGCGATGCGCTTCGCCACCGCTTTTGGCCTCGCGCCGCGCATCCGGCTGGACTTGATGATCAACGACTTCGCCTGGCAAGCCATCCACAACCGCTACATGGTGGTCTACGAGCGGCACTTCCGGCGCACCTTCATCCACGTCTCCGACATCGCGCGGGCCTTCCTCCACATGATCGACCGCTGGGATCAGCTGGAGCACGATATTTACAACGTCGGCCACGACTCGATGAACTTCACCAAAGAGGACATCGTGCGCCTGCTCCAGGACCGCGTCGAGTTCTTGGTGCACTTCGCGGAGATCGGCTCGGACGACGACAAGCGCGACTATGCCGTTGATTACAGCCGAATCCGGGCCAGCGGCTACGAGATCACGATCGACATCGACCGCGGCCTCGGCGAGCTGGTCCACGGCCTGCCGCTGCTGCGGATCCGGAACCCCTACTCCAACGTCTGAGCCGAGGCCCC
>CANHON010000220.1 GCA_947462115.1 Deltaproteobacteria bacterium
GGGAGCCAGCGCAGCGCCCACGCGTCGGTGAGCGCCGCGGGCAAAGAGCCGGGGCCGAGGCCGGGCCGGGGCCCCCGATCGCCGACCACCAGGGCGAGCGGCGCCGGCGGGACCGGGGGAGCGGCGGCCCCACCCGGCGCGGCGCTGGGCGGACCCAAGGGCGGGCCCGGGCTGCGCAGGAGCCACTCCACGGCTGCGAGGCCCAAGATCGCCATGGGGAGGGCCACCCGCCAGCGGGCCCGCCCGCCCCGCGCGAGGGCCCCCGCGGCGAGGCCAAAGCTCAGGCCGACCGCCCCGGCCACGAGGGCTGGAGCGGAAGAGTCCCTAAATACAAATCCGATGAAAGTGGAAAACAAGACTGTTGGGATCAGCGCGAGCCCGGCGGCCCGGCGGGGGCGCTGGTGGCCGGCCACCGCGAGGGCCCCGACGAGCGCGACGACGAGGCCCGAGGCGCCGAAGATGCCCAGCAGCGCGTCAAAGAGGAGGACCCGCGGCGGGCCAGTGAACGCGAAGGTCAGCGCGAGCGGCATGGCGGCGGCGAGCGGCGCGCCCCAGGGCCAGTCGCGGCCGGCGCCGAGGTCCCGGGAGGCCCGCCCGGCGTGGATCAGCAGGGTGAAGGCCAGGGTCGCGGTGAGGGGCGCCGAGTACAGCAGGCCCACCGACCAGCCCTGCGCGCGGAGCGGGCCGGACGGCACGCCGAGGAGCCCGAGCCCGAGCAGCATCGGCAGCAGGCTCATCAACGCGATGAGCGGCGGGGTGCCCACCGCGAGCTGGGCGAGCACGAAGCAGGCCGCGCCCCCCGCGCCCACCAGCCAGGCGCCCAAACGGTAGGGTCGAGGGTGGGGATCGACGCGCTGGCCGCCCACGTGCAGGCGGCGAAGCCCGGCCCTCGCCGCGCTGGTCTGAATGGTCACGCCCTCCGGCGGCGCCGGCGCCGCGCAGGTCTGGGGCGCCGGTTGGCCGCCGACCTCCCCGAGCTGAACCGTCGCCGCGCCCTCCGCCCAGGCGAGGCCGACCTGGGCCCGGCCGGCGGCGGCGGGGAGACTCAGGACACAGCCCCCCGCGTCATTCTGCGGGTCATGCTGTGCATCGTGCTGCGCGTCATTCTGTGCGTCGCTCAGCGCGGCCCGCCAGCCATCGGTCCCCCGGGAGACCCGCAAGCCGAGGCTGCCGGGGACCCGCGGCGCGCCCAGCCAGAGCGTGGTGGTCGCGCCCTCGGCGAGGTGAAGCTCGGCCTCGATGGCCGGTCCTCGCCCCACGCTCCGGGCCGATGAGCGCCAATCGACGCCGCCCACCGGCGCGAAGTCCACCCCGACCGCGCCCACGGCCCCCCAGTCGTAGGCGGCGCTCTGCAGCGGCCCGTCGGGCTCGTCGCGCCAGCCCTCCGGCGGATCGCCGGCCGCGCCGTCCACTTGGAGGCCCCAGACCAGCTCGCCGAGGATGGCGCCCAACAGCAGCGCCACCGCGAGGGGGAATCGCCCGCTCATCTGCCACAAAGGGGCCCCCAAAGCTCAACCTGGACCTTCAGCGCTGCGGGACCGCCTTGACCTTCGCCTTGCCGTCCTCGACGGTCACGCGAAAATGCACGTCGTTGCAGTCATATCGGCTCTTGATGGTCCGAACCTGCTTGGCCAGCACGTCGCGGATGGCGTCGTAGTTGAGCTCGCCGGTCTGGCCGCAGCGCTCCCGCGTCGCCACGTACTCCTCGAAGACCGCGCGGTAGCGGCCATCTTCCCGCTCCTGCGGCGTCGGGGGGCGCTCCCTTTTGACCTCGGGGGCCGCCACGGCGCGCGCCGCCTCGTGGACCTTGGCGCGGAACTGCTGCTTGGGGTGGGTGCCCCGCTCGATCTGCAGCAGGTTGCGGGTCCAGAACAGCTCCATGCTCGAAAAGCGCGCCTTCATGCTGCGCATACGGTGAAGCTGGCGCGTGGCCTTCACCGGGATCTGCTCGATCTCCTTGAGCAGCCGCCGGAGGTCGTCGCGCTCCTTCACGGGCTCGACGCGCTCCAAGCCGTTGAAGTACTTGTCGTAGTCAATCTTGAGCACGAACAGCCGCTTCTCGAACTCGTCGAGCCGGCCTTCGTAGGTGCGGTCTAGCTTCTCGACCTTCGCCACGTCGCCTCCCCATGCCCCTGGAGCTTATCAGATGCGCCGCCGCGCTCCGGGCCACTTGCGGTTATAGCCGGGCTTCCACGGTGTTCCTCCGGGCGCACCCGCAGATCTCCCGAGGAAGACCACCTGGAGCGCACGATCGTGGAGCCGTCGTCCAAACCGATGCAGATCCTCGTGGTTGACGATGACGACGTTATTGTCGACTTGGTGCGGGAGTATTTTTCAGTCCGAGGGCACCAGGTGCACGCCGCCTTCGACGCCCGCGAGGCCATCGACGTGCTCCAAAAAGAGCAGCTCGACGTCGTGCTCACCGATCTTCGCATCCCCCAGGGCTCGGGCTTGGACGTGGTGCGCGCCGCGGGCCGGCTGGCGCGCCCGGTGGCCTCCGTGCTGATGACCGGCCTGCCCACCGTGGACTCTGCGCGAGAGGCGATGCAGTCGGGCGCCTCCGACTACATCACCAAGCCCTTCCGCCTGCGCGAGCTGTTTGACGCCGCCGCCGCGGCCGCCGCGCACACCGCCGCCCTGCGGGAGCGCAGCCTCGTCGCCGACCGCTGCCGGCTCTACGAGCTCGCGTGGGACCTGCAGCAGCCCAACGAGCTGCCGCGGCTGTTCGGCCTCCTCACCCAGGTCGCCCGCGGGACCTGCGGCGCGGAGGAGGTCGCCCTGTGGGTCCGGCAGCCGACCGGGTGGACGGCGGTGGCGCGCGGTGGGGTGGTTCGCCGCCTCGATGGCCTGGATCCGCTGGACGAGCTGAGCCCCCGACGGGCCGCAGACGGCACCATCACCGCCCCGGTGCGCCGCGGAGACGACGTGGTCGCCGTGCTCGGCGTGTCCGGCGGCCGGCCGCGTGCGCCCGAACACCAAGCCGCGCTCAGCCGCTACGCCGACATGCTGGCCCGGGTCTTGGAGCGGCTGGCCTGAGCGCGCTCAGGGCTGGGCCCGGCTCAGCTCCAACCACTGGCCGTCCGCCGCGCCGCGGGCCTGGACGAGCGACCAACCAGGACCAACGCGAAACTTCCGGGTCGGTGGACTGCCGGGCAGCGAGGACCACCCCTCAGCATCGGCATCGGCGGGCAGCGCGCCCTCCGCCACCCACAGCGCCAGCGCGTCCTCCGGCGGCGCCGCGGTCGGCGGCCCGATCCACAGGGCGGGCGTGGTTCGGAGCCGAAGGATCGGCGCGGCCGCGCCTCCCAGCCCCGCGTCCTCCATCACCACGTCGAAGGGCAGGTCTGACAGCAGCAACCCGCCGGCGCCGTCCGACCAGCCAAAGGGCCGCCCGGAGTTTTGAAAGGCGGCGATGGCCTCGGCCGCAGAGGCGGAGGGGGGCGCCCAACCAACGGTGGCGGGCGGATCCAGCCGCCCCCAGCCGATCAACACGCGCTCCGGGGCCTCGACGGCGGGGGCATCCAAGGCGCCGAGGGGCTGCGGCGCGGAGGGGAGCGGCCCGCTGCAGGCCGAGGTCCCCAGCAGCAGGGCCCAGGCCAGGCGCGCGGCCGGGCCGAGCTCCGCAGGTTTGGGCGGTGGGCGCATGCCTCAAGCCCTCGGGCGCCGCCGACCCAGCTGTGCCCCGGTCAGGACAGCAGCGAGATCAACGCCTGGTTGATGTTCTTCGCCTGGGCGAGCGCCGCGACGCCGGCCTGCTGCAGGATCTGCAGCTTGGTGAGCTCCGAGGTCTCGACCGCGTAGTCCGCGTCCATGATCTGGCTCTCGGCCGCGGTCAGCGCCTCGATGTAGACCGTGGCGTTGTCGATGGCGGAGTCGAGCCGGTTCTGGGAGGCGCCGAGGCGGGAGCGGTGCGAGTTCACCGAGCTCAGGGCCTCGTCGAGCACGTCGAGGGAGTCCAAGGAGTTGGCGATGGAGTCGAGCTGCATCAAGGAGATGCCGAGGCCATCGGTGGTCAGGTCGGTGAGCGAGATCTGCACGATGCTGGACCGGGCGTTCTGAATGCCGACCTGCACGTTGAGGATGCTCGTGGTGCCGCTGGTGAGCGGGACGCCGTTGAACTCCGTGACCGCCGCGATGCGCTGCACCTCGCGGCGCAGCTCAATGAATTCATCCTGGATGTAGGAGCGCTCCTCGTTGGCGAGGGTGCCCGAGGCGCTCTGCACCGCGAGCTCCCGCATGCGCTGGAGGATGTCGGTGATCTCGTTGGTGGCGCTCTCGGCGGTCTGGATGATCGAGATGCCGTCGTTGGCGTTGCGAATGCCCTGCTGCGCGGAGATCACGTCGGTGCGCAAGGAGGTGGCGACGCCCAGCCCCGCCGCGTCGTCGGCCGCCCGGTTGATGCGCCGGCCGCTCGAGATGCGCTCGAGGGTGAGCGACAAGGAGCGCTGCGTCGCGCCGAGCCGACCGCTGGACTGCAGCGAAGCGACGTTGGTGCGGACGGTCATCGCCATGGGGGGCTCCGATCAGGGGAGGGGACGGGGTAGAGTTGACGAAAAAGGCGCACCACCACGCTAAAGTGGGGGTGCGCCCCGAAGCCAGCGGCCGCTTTAGTTGAGCAGCGAGACCACGGCCTGGTTGATGTTCTTGGCCTGCGCCAGAGAAGCCACGCCGGCCTGCTGCATGATCTGCAGCTTGGTCAGGTTGGCAGTCTCGGTGGCGTAGTCGGTGTCGCGGATCATGCTCTCGGCGGAGGACAGCGACTCGATGTAGACCGTGGCGTTGTTGATCGCCGAGTCGATCCGGTTCTGGACCGCGCCGAAGATGGAGCGGGCGCTGTTGACGCTGCCGAGCGCCGTGTCGAGGACCGAGAGGGCCTGCAGCGCGCTGGTGGAGCTGGCCAAGGAGATGGTGGAGACGCCGAGGCCGCTGGTGGTGATGTCCACCAGGGAGATGGCGATGCGGCTGTTGCCGTCGGCGTTGACGCCCACCTGGACGTTGATGGTCGAGGACGAGCCGTTGCTCAGCGCGATGCCGTTGAACTCGGTGACCTGGGAGATCCGGCCGATCTCGGAGCGCAGCTCCAAGAACTCGTCCTGAATGTAGGAGCGCTCGTCGTTGGCGAGGGTCTCGGAGCCGCTCTGCACCGCGAGCTCCCGCATGCGCTGAAGCATGTCGGTGACTTCGTTGGTGGCGCTCTCGGCCGTCTGAATCAGGGAGAGGCCGTCGTTGGCGTTGCGGATGCCGACGCGGGCGCTGCCGATCGTGGTCTCGAGGTTGGTGGCCACGCCGAGGCCGGCGGCGTCATCGGCGGCCTTGTTGATGCGCGCGCCGGTGGAGATGCGGGCCAGCGACGCCGACAACCCTTTCTGGGTGCGGTTGAGCTGACCAGCGCCCATCAGGGCCGAGACGTTGGTACGGACGGACATTGCCATGGTTGTTGTTCCTCAGCTCGATGACGAGCGCCGCGGAATTTTGGGACCCAGGGGCATGCGGGGGAGAGCGGCCGCCCGCCGGCAACGGGAGAACACGACGAACCCCCAGGGGAGAATCCGGCGCGACCTTAGCACAGCGGGGAGGTTTAGCCCATTCCGGACGTCCCCGCATCGCTCAGCGGGGCCCATAATTTTTGGGGCGAGTCCGAGGCGAAGCTGCGACGGACCCGAATTGGAGAGCCGAGGACGGGCGCCTCGAACCCGACCCTGCCCGTTGAGGCGAGGGTCCCTTCGATCGTCGGCCGGTCGGGTGCGCAATTCAAGCCGCAGGGCAAAATTCCCGCAATTCGGGCCGCCGTCGAAGCCGGGCGCCCAGGGCTCGGCTCGCCCAGCCGATCGCGATAGGCCCGCCGGCCGACCCCAGGAGATTGAATCGATGGAGCGCACCCTGCACCCACCGCCCGCCGAGCGCCCGGTAGGTCCGCCGCCTGGCCCCGCCGCGACGACGACCGGCCACCTGATCACCGGCCACCGGCGCCCGCGCTTCAACCTGCGGGAGGTGCTGGACCGGCGCCTGCTCGCCCGGGTCGAGAAGCCGAGCCGCTACCTCGGCTCGGAGGTCAACGCCGTGGGGCCCGATCGCAAGGATCTCGGCGCCGTCCGGGTGCGGATCGCGCTGGCCTTCCCGGACCTCTATGACGTCGGGCTCGGCAACCTCGGCCTGCACATCCTCTACGCCATCCTCAACGCCCGGCCGGAGGTGTGGTGCGAGCGGGTCTATGCGCCGGGCCTCGACATGGAGCGCCTGCTGCGCGAAGACGGGCTGCCCTTGTTCGCGCTGGAGAGCAAAGACAGCCTCGACGCCTTCGACGGCATCGGGTTCACGCTGCAGTCCGAGCTGACCTTTACCAACATCCTCAACATCATCGACCTCGCCGGCATGCCGATCCGCACGGAGCACCGGCGCGAGCACGACCCGCTGACCTTCGCCGGGGGCCCCGCGGTCTTCAACCCCGAGCCCCTCGCGCCCTTCATCGACTTCTTCGTGTTTGGCGACGGCGAGGACATCATCCTCGAGATCGCCGAGGTCTTCGACCGGGTGGAGGGCCGCGCGGCCCGCCTCGACGCGCTGGCGGCGATCCCCGGCATCTATGTGCCGGCGCTCTACCCCATGGAGGTCATGCCAGACGGTCGGATCCTCCCGAAAGAAGGGGCGCCCAAGATCCAAAAGCGGGTGGCGCGGAGCCTCAACGGCGCGACTTTTCCGGTCAACTACATCGTGCCCTTCACCCGGCAGGTCCACGATCGCATCTCGCTGGAGGTGCTGCGCGGCTGCACCCAGGGCTGCCGCTTCTGCCAGGCGGGCATGACGACCCGCCCGGTGCGCGAGCGGAGCATCGAGAACATCACGGATCTGCTGCGGCGAACCGTGGACGCGACCGGCTACGAAGAGGTCTCGCTCGTGAGCCTCTCCACCTGTGATTACAGTCAAGTCAAGAAGATGGTCGACACCGTCGTCAGGCAAGCCGCGCCCGATCGGGTGGCGGTGAGCCTGCCCTCGCTGCGCCTCGACAGCTTCTCGGTCGAGCTCGCCGACATGGTGGCGGGCATGCGGCGCACCGGCCTGACGGTCGCGCCGGAGGCCGCATCCCCGCGCCTCCGGGCCTTGATCAACAAGTGGATCCCCGACGAAGATCTGCTGGACATGGCCGACAAGGCGTTCAGCCTCGGCTGGGAGCACGTCAAGCTCTACTTCATGATCGGGCTGCCGACCGAGCGCGACGACGACGTGCAGGCCATCGCCGACCTGACCTTCCGCACCTTGTCCACCGGCCGCAAGTGGAACCGGCGCGCCCAGGTCAACACGGGGGTCAGCACCTTCGTGCCCAAGCCGTTCACGCCTTTTCAATGGGCTGCCCAGATCCCCATCGAAGAGACCGAGCGCCGGCAGGCCCTGCTCTCCGAGCGCTTCAGGAAGGCTGGCGGCGCCATCAAATTCGGGCGGCACAACCCCTTCGAGACCTTCCTCGAAGGCCTGGTCTCGCGCGCGGACCGGCGGGCGTCGGCGCTCATTGAGGCGGCCTGGCGGCTCGGCGCGCGCTTTGACGCCTGGGACGAGCACCTCAACCCGGCTATCTGGTGGGAGGCCATCGAGAAGTCCGGCACCAACGTCGCTTTCGAGCA
>CANHON010000221.1 GCA_947462115.1 Deltaproteobacteria bacterium
ACCAGCCCGAGGCCCGGCCGCGCTTCTTCGACGCGCTGCTCCGGCGCCTGCGGGCCTTGGGTCGGCCCCACGTGGTCATCGAGGGCGAGGGGCCCGCCCGATCCGCCGCGGCCCTCCACGCGGTCCGCGCGGCCCTCGCGGCGCCAACGCCCGCACACCCAAGCTGAGGCTGCGTGAGATGGGCGTGCAGCACGGTGATCGAACGGTCTGTCACCGCGCCGTTCCCCTCGCTTTTCCTTGGGTTAGGATCGAGTCGGCGGCCTCAACCCCCGCCGCCCGGAGCTCTGCCATGCCGATGTCCCCTGCGCGCCGCGCCCTCTGGCTTGCCTCGCTGGCCTTGTCGCCCGCCCTCGCCGCCTGCGCGGGGGGTGAGGCCAAGGACACCGGGGCCGCCGAAGCGCCGGTCGGGCCCGAGCTGGAGCACACCCTCGGCGAGGGCCAGCTCACCCAGGGCGACAGCCTGCCCATCGTCGTCGAGGCCCGCGATCCCGACGGCGTGCGCGAGGTGGTCTGCAGCTTCCGCACGGTGGGCAGCACCTACTGGGACACCGTCCTGCTCGAGAAGGGCGAGGACGGCGCCTGGACCGGCAGCATCCCAGCGGTGTTCAGCCCCGGCGTCGAGTACGCCTTCTCGGCCACCGACGGCCAGGGCGCCGAGGCCCGCCTGCCGGACAACCGCGAGGTCGACCCTTTCCGGCGGCAGGTGCTCCCGGCGGCCCAGGCCCTGCCCTTCCTCGAGGGCTTTGAGATCGAGGAGGGGCGCAACTCCTTGTTCCTCAAGGGTTGGCAAACCCCCTCCGAGGGCTTTTCGGCCTACCCCTTCACGATGGCCAGCGGTCGGGCCGCCGAGGGCAGCCTCGCCGCCTTCCACTCCCGGGGCGCCGCCGAGTCCGACCCGATGATCGACTGGCTCATCACCCCGCCGCTCGACTTCACCACCCTGGAGCTCATCCAGGTCACCTGGCAGGAGGCCGGGGGCGCGCTCGAGAGCGCCGGCGTGCACGGGCTCTACATCTCCACCACCACCTCGGACCCGAGCGCCTTCACCCCGGTGGCCGAGGCGCTGCCCTTGCCGGCCGGCGGGGCCTTTGGCCGCTCGGCGCTCTACGATCTGAGCGCCTACGCCGGCAACCCCACGGTCTACCTGGCCTGGCGCTACGAGGGCCAAAACGCCGACGACTGGTACCTAGACGACGTGCAGGTCAAGCAGCTCGGGGCCGAGCTCGAGCCGAGCTTCAGCAGCAGCCCGAGCGAGGTGGAGCCCGGCGACAGCCTCACCTTGCACTGGGACCTCACCAACACCAGCCCCGCCGACGCCATCGGCTGGGAGGCCTACGTCGAGCTGCCGGAGGGCGGCGGCGTCGTGACGCCCGAGCTGCAGACCATCCCCGACGTGGCGGCCGGCGCGACGGTGGGCATCGACTTCTCGCTCACCCTGGACGCCGACCAGCCCACCAACCGCTACCTTCCGGTGATCTTGCACATCACCGACGGAGAGCGGAGCTGGGTCACCGACGACAAGCTGCTGGTCGGGCAGGGGAGCTCGGCGGTCATCGACTTCACCCTCGACGCGGGCGGCGGCGCCCTGGTGCAGCTCGGCGTGGGCGACCCCAACGCCCCCGATCTGCTGATCGACGTCTACGCCGGCGCGCTCGGGGCGGGCCCGCAGAGCTTCACCGTTGACATCACCGACTATGACGCTCTTTTGCCCCCGGTGCCGGGCCCCGACCGCTGGTTCGCCAAGGTCGATGTGACGGCCAGCGGCACCTTCGACCGCTTCGCCCTCGACGCCGCGGGCGCGCTGTTCACCGCGGGCCCGGTGGCCCTCTCTGGCGGCGCCGAGGTGCTTCAGGTGCCGCCGCCGCCGGTGCCGCGCCTCGCCTCGGCCGCGCCGGCCACCGCCCAGCCCGGCGACGTGGGCCTCCCGGTGGTGCTCCAGCTCGTCAATGACGGGGCCGTCACCTCGGGCCCGGTCAGCCTCAACCTGGTCAGCCTCGACCCCACCGGCGTGATCAACCTCGGCGAGACCTTGCTCATCGACCCGGACCTGTGGGCGCCCGGCGAGGTGCTGGTCGTCACCGGGCCCACCCTCGACGTCTTGCCCAGCCACGCCGACTCGACCCCGCTGCCGCTCCGCATCGACCTCGACGACGGCCTCGAGTCCTGGAGCCTGCCGCTGTCGGTGGCGGTGCCCTGGCCGGTGCTGCGGGTGACGGGCGTGGAGCTCCGGGACAGCGGCGGCGACGGCGTCCTCAACCCCGGCGAGTCCGCCACCATCGACGTGTCGATGACCAACGTCGGCGGCCTGCCCACCGTGGGCCGCGCCACCGGCATCGCCACCCTGTCGGGCGTCGCCTCGGCCACCCTGCTCGACGACGAGGACAGCATCGCGCCGCTGGGCGTCGGGGCCTCGGCCCTGATGAGCTACCGGATCAGCGGGGTGACCGGCGCGGTCGGCGAGGCCCTCAACCTCGAGATCGCCCTCACCGACGATCGAAACACCTACGCCGCCCTCGTGCCCCTGGTGCTCGGCGAGCCCCCCTGGCAGTCGCTCAGCACCCTCGACGACCCGGCGGGCGACTACCTCGGCGGCGGCGGCAACGACATGGCGCGCGGAGAGTACCGCTTCTTCGACGGCGAGCTGCAGCTGCGCATGACCGCCCACGCCCCCATCGACGAGACCACCCTGTTCGTCGAGGCCTGGGCCTCCTCGCCCGGCGGCCGCTACGCCTACTACCGGGTGGTGCTCCAGGGCGGCACCGTGCGCGTGCAGGGCTACGACGGCGGCTGGACCACCCTCACCACCGGCACCGTGCTGCGGCCCTCGGACGAGGTGGTGGAGCTCCACTGGCCGGTCGCCGACCTCGGCCTCGTGCTCAACACCCTCAGCATCGGCTTCGCCGCCGGCTGGTGCGGGCCGCCCACCTACTACTGCGACCAGTACCCCGACGCCTGGGGCTACCCCTACGACACCTTCTCGATGGCCGACTGGTTCGAGGTGCGCTGGTAGCGCGGGGCCCAGGCCCTGAAGGCAGCAGGGGCGCCAACCCAGCGAGGGTGGCGCCCCTGACGTTGTTTGGGTGCGGCTACTTGATCTTGGCGGGCACCGCGCGGACCTCGAGCAGGTCGATGTTGGCGACCTCGAAGCCGGGGGTGTCGAGCTGGACCTCGATGCCCTCCGACCACCGCAGCTGGAGGTCGGGGTCGGCGGCGGAGAGGTCGGCGAAGGAGGTGGAGGTGAGCAGCCGACGCTCACCCTGCTTGTCCTTGGGATCGGGCAGCAAGGTGCCGACCATCGTGCTGTCGTAGCGCTTGACCAAGCCCTCGATGCGGACCTCGCGCTCCTCGAGGACCTTGCCGTTCTTGTCCTTGATGGTGGCGTTCAGCACGATGTTCTCCATGTCGAACTTCGAGCTGTTCTGCATCATGAAGCTAAAGATCGTGATGTTCTTCTTTTTGCTGCCCTGGCCCTCGGGCAGCTGCATCCAGCCGGCGTTGCGCACAAAGACGTAACGGTCGGGGTTGTAGATGGGATCGTAGTCCTTCTTGGTCTCGGCGTCGGCGAAGAAGTAGGCCGGCACGACCTGATCGACGGCGATCCAGCCCTGGGCGCCGGACTCGGTCTCGATCCGGTAGAAGCCGCCGCGCTTGCTGAGCAGCTGGACCTTCTCGTTCTGCTTGGCGGTGCCGAGGGCCGCGCCGGTGCCGGGCTCGGCGGTGATGGTGGCGCTGTCGCCGGTCACCAACATCTCGGTGAGGGACAGGTCCTTCATGATGTCGAGGTTGACGCCCTTGAGCAGGTTGTAGTAGTGCCAGATGGTGCCGCCGCCGGCCGCGGAGATGAGCAAGAAGACCACGGCGAGGGCCACGAGCGGCAAGGTCTTGCTTTTGGGGGCGTCGTCCTCGTCGTCGTCGCGCTTGTTGGCCTTGAGCAGGCCGACGATCTCCGGCAGCTCGACGGCGTAGAGCCAGTCGCTGGCACCCGGCGGCTGGATGAGGTCACCCCGGCCGACCTTGCCCTCCCGCGCGAGCTGCTTGAGCTCCTCGAGGTCCTTGGTCGTGAACTGCCGGTCTTTTTGGGTGACGAGCCAGTGGGCCATCGGTTGCTCCAGGGGCGCCCGCGGGGCGTGTTCGGTTCGGCGCCAGGGTCTGCTGCGGGGGCTGCCGAGCGTGGGGCGTGGCGCGCCAGTGTCGGGCGGTTGGCCCCCGCGCGACCCTGAGCGTCCGGATTAGCGCGGGTCTGGCCTGGCGGGCAAGGTGCGCAGGGCTGGCCGGGCGGGCTTTGACCCCGTGTTTGCATAGCTTGAAGGGGCCATCCATGAGGACGGGCTGTGGGGGCGCGCTCTGCGCGGTGCGAGCCCGGGCGCCGCGCTCAGGATAAGGGGCGCGCCAAGGAGCTCCCATGACCACCGACACGACCGAAGCCGACGAGACCCTCGACCAGGAGGCCGCCGGCCAGCCCGATGCGGAGGACGCCGCCGCCCCCTCGGCGCCCGTGCCCCGCGGCCGCCCCCTCGGCGCCGCCGCCCTGCTGTCCCGCCCCAGCGATTTTGTGGCCCGGCCGGGCTTCCGCAACCCCGCCAACGCCGGCAGCAAGGCCCAAAAGGCCACCAAAAAGCGCCGCTAATCGCTGGTTTCGCTGAGCAGGGCGCCCAGGGCCTCGGCCACCAAGGCCGTGACCGCCGCCACCTGCGCCGGGGTCTCGATGAGGTCCTGGCGCAGCTCCAGCTCCAGCGTGGGCAGGCCGTGGGTGTTGGCGTGGCGGGCCGGGCTGTAGATGAGGCCGGCTTTGCCGCTCCAGGGCTCGTTCAGCCGCACCCGATCGCGGCCGCCGGGCCAGCGGGCCTGCAGAGCGGCGTGCAGGGCCAGGGCCTCGGGCTCGTGATCATCGTACAGCACGCCAAGCTCGACCTCGCGCCGCTGGCCGAGGTAACAAGGCGTGAAGCTGTGCACGCTGAGCAGCAGGCGGCTGCGGTGGCGGTGGGCGCCCACCAGCGCGTCGGCCGCGGCGTGCCAGGGCCGGTGCCAGCGCTCCACCCGTCGGGCCCGGGCGGCGGCGTCGAGCGCGGCGTTGAAGCCGAGCCGGTGCCCCTCGACCTCGGGCCGCGCGAGCTCGGGGTGATCCTCGGGCCGGTTGAGATCGCAGACGAGGCGGCTGACCACGCCCAGCAGGGCGGGCGCGCCGAGCCGGGCCGACAGGGCCCGCGTCAGGGGCCCGGCGCCGAGATCGACGCCCCAGTGCGTGCCGAGCCAAGGCAGGTCGGCGGGGTGGGCGGCGCGCGCGTCCTCGGGCGGCAGGGCGTCGCTGGCGTGCTCGCACAGCAAGACGAGGGGGCTCGGCTGATCCGCGCGGAGCTGCTCGCCCCGGGCGTCGATGGGTCGGGACTGTGTGGGCGGGTGCATCCTGGCTCCGGGCCGAGCGGCTATCCTAGCGGCGCGCCGCCCACCCCTGTCCGCTGGAGCCCGATGTCCGCCCCGCTGCCCCCCGCCGCCGCGCCGCTCCGCCCGGGTCCGCGCCCGCCCCGCTGGCTGGCGCTCGGCGCCCTGGTCCCGGCCCTGCTCCCGGTCCTGCTCCCGGTCCTCCTCCCGGTCGTCCTCCTGGGCTGCGACGGCCGCGGGGCCGCCGAGGCCTCCGCGCTCTACCAGCTCGAAGCGGCCCTGCAGCAGGGTGATCCCGCCGTGGTGAGCGAGGCGGCGCGGGCCGCGGGCGCGCTCGAGGGGAACGACCCGGCCCTCGATCTGGCCTTGGCGCGGGCCTTCGCCGGGCCGCTCGCCCGCCCCGAGCAGGCTTGGCCCCTGGTGAACCGCCGCGCGCTGCCCGGCGACGAGGTGGCCCTGCGCTTGCTCGGCCGGGTGGCCCTTCAGGTGGGCAGCGGCGCGCTCCTCGACGCCAGCGACGGCGGGCGGCGCTTGCCCCGCTTGCCGCCCGAGCACCCGGCCCTGGACTGGCTCGGGGCCCGGGCCGCCGCCGACCCCACCATCGACTGGCAGACCGCCCTGCGCGCCGTGGAGGACTGCGCGCTGCTCGACAGCGAGCCCCAGCGCGGCCGTCGCCCAGTAGACGCCCCCTTGCCGGCGGATTTTGACGAGGCCGCCCGGGCCTTGGGCGCGAGCCGGGCCCTGGTGGGCCGCCCGCGGCTGGAGTCCGATCCGCCCCCGGAGCGCGGCCTCGGGCCGATGCCCTGCGCGGCCGGCCTGCTGCTGCCCGGCTTCCCCGAGCTGCCGCACCGCCAGCTCACCGTGGCCGCCCGCCTGCCGGAGGGTGACGTCTGGCTCAGCGTTGTGAGCGTCGAGGGTGAGCCCTGGGTGGCCTCGGCCTCCGATCCCGCGGCGGCCCGGCGCTGGCTGGAGGCGAGCAGCCTCGGCCCGGTGATCGCGCCCGCCGCTCCCGCCCCTTGAGGGCCGCGCCTTGAGCGCCCCCTCCGCCCCCTCCGCCCTCCGTCGCCGAGGTTGACGTGCTGCACCACTTCTTGAAGCGGGTCGATCCGGAGCTCTACACGCCGGCCATCGGCGGCCCGGGCAGCGCGCTGCGGCTGCGCTACCTCGGCACCGCGGGCTTCGTGGTCGAAGGGGAGCAGCACACGCTGGTCATCGACCCCTACATCAGCCGGCCGGGCCTGCTGGCCACCGGCCTCGCCCCCCTGCAGGTCGATGCGGCGGCGCTCGCCGCGGTGGTGCCGCGCGCCGATGACGTGCTGGTCGGCCACGCCCACCACGACCACGTGCTCGACGCCCCGGCCCTGTGCAAGCAGACCGGCGCCCGGCTCATCGGCAGCCCGGACGTCTGCAACGTCGGCCGCGCCTTTGGCCTGCCCGAGGCCCAGCTCGTCGAGACCCTTGGACGGGACCTCATCGCGTCCGGCCCGGCGCGCCTCAAGGGCCTGCCGAGCCGCCACGGCAGGGTGTATTTGGGTCGGATCACCCTGCCTGGAGCGATCCCCGTGCCGCCGCCCTGGCCGCCCCGCCTCGCCGATCTGCGCCACGGCCTCGTGCTGAACTGGTGGGTGGAGCTGGCGGGGCTGCGCCTCGTGCACATCGACTCCGCCGACTTCATCGACGCCGAGCTCGCCGGCCACGCCGCCGACGTGCTGTGCCTGTGCGCCATCGGGCGGCGCTACCGGCCGGGCTACGTCCGGGCGGCGGTGGAGCTGCTCCGGCCCCGCTACGTGGTCGCCTGCCATTGGGATTGGTTCTTCCTGCCTTTTGGGGCAGAGCAGCGGCTGCTGCCGGGGGTCGATCTGCCGGGCTTTGTGCGCGAGGTGCGGGCCGCGGGCGCCGAGCCGGTGGTGCTGCCCTTCGACGGGACCTTGGGCCTCGACCCGGCCCCGGCCGCCTGATCCGGCCCGTCCCCGCGCCGTCGGGCGCGCCGCGCAGGTCCCCCGCGCAGGCTCCCCAGGCAGGCCGCCCTGGGATCCCTTCCGGTCCGACCGGGCGAATTCGCTCATGCTCCGGCCGGGCCGTGCCGTTGTCCGGGGACGGGGCACATCGCCGAGCGCCCCAAGGAGGCCGAGTGGCGATCTGGGAAGTCGAGGCCGACGAGGCCGTGTATACCGTGGAGGGCGAAGACTGGATGCAGGTGGCCATCGAGGTGCTGCGGCGGGTGGCCCC
>CANHON010000222.1 GCA_947462115.1 Deltaproteobacteria bacterium
GCCGCAGCCCGTCGATGTTGACGTTCTGCACGTCAATGTCGGCGGGGATGTCGATGTAGGGCGCGGGGCTCGCCGGGGCCGGCTCGGGCGGGGACTCCACCGGGAGGCCCAAGGCGGCGAGCAGGTCGAGCTGGCCGGTGGGGAGCACCGTCAGATCGATGGTCGGGTGGATGAGCGCGAGCTCCTCGATCACGAGGCGCTTGTCGGGCGCGCCCCGCAGGTCGTAGCGCAGGCGCAGCGCGTCGAAGCGGAGCAGGGGCCGCCCGGTGGTGTCTTCGAGCGAGACACCCCGCAGCGCGAGGCCGGTGAACAGGTCGGTCTCGAGGCCCTCGACCCGCAGCCGGCCCCCGGGGAGGAAGGGCGCCGCCTGCTCGAGTGCCAGTCCACGCAGCCGCTCATTCCCAGCCTCGGAGCGCAGGTACAGCACACCGCCGCCCACGCCGACCACCACGAGGGCCAGCACGCCGCCGACGCCGCCCACCGACAGCAAGGCGAGGCCCCGGGCGAGGCGACGGACCCGGCTCGGGCGCGGCTCGGCCATCAGAAGGCCTCCGACAAGGAGAAGTGAACGCCGAGGCGCGGCTCTAAGGAGAACATGGGCTCGCGGTCGAGGCGGTAGGCGAAGTCCAGCCGGACGGCGCCGATGGGCGAGAGGTAGCGGGCGCCGAGGCCCACCGAGGGCAGCAGCGCGACCGGGAGGCCCGCGCGGTCGGCGTCGACGACCTGGCTCAGCGCCGTCCAGGCGTTGCCGACGTCGAAGAAGGCGACGCCGCCGTAGTCGCCGGCGTAGATCCGGGCCTCGGCCGAGGCGGCCGCCGAGAGCAGGCCGCCGATGGGCAAGATCGCGGCGTTGGGCTGCTCGGCGCCGATGCTGCTGATGCAGGTGACGCCGGTGTCGGGGTCGCAGATGTAGGGGCCGAGGTGGTTGCGGACCCAGCCGCGCACGTCGCTGGAGCCGCCGAGGTAGAGGCGCTCGGCATAGGGCACGGTGGCGTACTGCTCCACGCCATAGGGCTGGATCAAGCCGCCGAGTAGCCGCATCGCGAAGGTGCCGCGCAGGCTGTCGGGCAAGAAGCGGCGCAGCGACAGGTAGTAGCGCTGGTCGCCCTTGAGGCGCACGAAGTTGAAGTCGCCGCCCAGCCACCGGCCGGCCTCGGTGACCTCAAAGACGCCGTAGCTGCCGCGGGTGGGGACGAAAAGGTCGTCCCTGGCGTCATAGGTGATCTGCTGGCGCAAGCTCGTAAGCAGGTAGCGCTCGCGAAAGTCGAGGCCGAGCGGCGTGCGGCGGAACTCGCTCTCCGCCAAGGCGAGGTCCAGGTATTGAAACAGCTGGAGCTGGTAGCTGGCCGAGACGCTCAGGTGGTCGTTGATGACGCCGGTGACGCTCGGCGACCACTGGGGCGTGGCGAAGCGGTAGCCCTGCTCGACGCCGAGCTCGAAGGAGAAGGTGTTGCCGAGGCGCCAAGCCCGGGCGGGCCAATGCGGCAGGCTCAGCGACAGGGCGCTCATGACCGTGGGCCCGCTGGTGGACAGCAGCTCGTCGAGGCCGTCGTCCGCCACCTGGTCGATCTGCACCAAGGTGGTGTAGCCGACGCGGTTCTCGAAGTCGAGGCGAAGCAGCCGGTTGAACAAGTTGACGTGCTGGAAGTCGGCGGACACGTGCACGTCTTGTTTGCCGCTCTCCAGCAGCACGCCGACGCCGGTGCGCAGCTGGCGGTACTTGCTGCGGCTGAGCTCGACCCGGACCGGCACCCGGTCCCCCTCGGCCTGGTCGAGCATGGGGATCACGTTCACCACGCTAAAGACGCCGAGGCCGAACAGGCGCCGCTGGGTGCTGTTGATGTCGCTGACCCGATAGGGCCGCCCCTCCTCCACCGCGACCTCGGCGCGGATCAGCGCCTCGGGCACCTGGACCTGGGCCTTGCTGCCGAGGAAGCTGATGGTCACCGCGCCGAACTTGCACGGCGGTCCGAGCTCCCCCTCGATGAGGACGTCCACCACGTGGTCGTCCGCCGAGACCTGGGCCCGGGCCGCGACCTTGGCGAAGGCGTAGCCCCGCTCCTGCAGCTGGTCCCGGATGATGTCTTCGGCGGCGCTGAGGTCATCGGAGACGAAGGTCTCGCCCACCTGGACCGGGAGCATCTGGCGGATCGACGACAGCAGCGGACCGCCGAGCCGGTCGAGGCCGCTGAGCTTCACCTCGCGGACCACGGTCGGCGCGCCGGGGACCACCACGCCGACGATGCGCACCTTGGGCGGCGGGTCGCGCAGGAAGGAGGGCTTGCCGTCGTCTACGATGTGCAGGTCCCAGCCCTCGACCTTGGCGTCGAAGTAGCCTTGGTGGGCGTACCAAGTCTCCAGCCGCCACGCGTCGAGCTCCAGCGTGTCTTTGTCGAGGTAGGTGCGGCGCTTTTTGGGGCTGATGAGCCCGGCCATCGGGGGGCTCTGCTTGGTCTCCATCACCCCGCGCAGCACGAAGTCGCCCTGCCCCGACAGGCCCGCCAGGAAGCCATTGCCGTCGATGTCGATGGACTGGACGGCGGGGCGCTCCAGGCTGTCCGGCGGCTTTTTGGGCGCGCAGCCGATGGACAGCGCCGCAGCCAGCAGGCCGGGCGCGCAGGTCCAGGGGGGCCGGGCGGCCGGGGTCCTCAAGCGGGTCACCTTGCGAGCGGCGCGGCCCCCCGCGGGCGACCGCACCCGCCCACGGCCGCGCGGGCCGGTTGGAGGCAAGGGCGATCCTATCCGCCCGACGGCGCCGCGGGTATGGCGCCGCGGGCCCTCGCCGAGGCGCCGCCGCGCATCGAGCGCCGCGCCGTTGACAATACCGCCGGGATCCCGTTAGCGGGCCCGGCAAGCGTAAGGCGCTCCGACGGAGCACCGACCGCGCGCGGAGCCCAGCGCCCCGCGTGCACGTCGCAGCCGCTGTCGACCGCACTCACCGCGCGACGCACGCGTCCATCCAGAACCCACCACACACCCGGCGCGCATGGCGGTCTCCCCGACCCCACTTCGGCGCTGAAGACAGAGGCAGTCATGGCGAAGAAGAAGGGCGTCGCCCGCACGGTCATCCACCTGGAGTGCACCGAGAGCCGGCAGCTCAAGGACGTGGGCGGTATCAGCCGCTACAGCACCACCAAGAACAAGAAGAACACCCCGGCGCGCCTTGAGCTGATGAAGTTCAACAAGTACCTGCGCCGCTACACGCTGCACCGGGAAGTCAAGTAGCCCTCGGGCTGCGCCGAAGCGCGCGCGCGGCGGCCAGCACGAGCGCGATGCGGGGGGTCCTTCGGGGCCCCTCGCGTTGTTTTGCAGGGGCTCCCTCAGAGCCCCTCGCGTTTTTCTGCACCTGGCTTCTGCAGGGCCGAGCGTGCAGGGCCGAGCGGCCCAGGCCTCCCCCAAAACGCCGAAGCCCCCTGCCGCACCAGCGGACAGGGGGCCGGGCGCAGGCCCGAAGGACTACAGCTTCTGGCTGTAGAACTCGACGACGGCCTGAGTGTTGACGTCGAAGGGGGTGTCGGCGCGGCCGGGGGCGACCAACATCTTGCCGGTGGCCTTGGCCGGGTCGAACTCGAGGAAGGCCGGACGGGCGCGGCTGGCGCTCATCTCGAGGGCGGCAGCCACGAAGGGCTTGGCCCGGCTCTTCTCGGCCACGGAGATCTCAACGCCCACGGTGACCTGGAAGGAGGGGCGGTCGACGCGCTTGCCGTTGACCTTGATGTGGCCGTGGACGACCAACTGGCGGGCAGCGGGGATGGTCGCGGCGAGGCCGAGGCGCCACACCACGCTGTCGAGGCGGGACTCGAGCAGGCGCACGAGGTTCTCGCCGGTCGGGCCGCGGAGCTTGGAGGCGTTCGAGACGTAGCGGACGAACTGCTTCTCGAGGATGCCGTAGTGGTACCGGAGCTTCTGCTTCTCGACCAAGCGGGTGCGGTAGTCGCTGTCCCGGCGGCGGCGCTTGGCGCCGTGCTGGCCCGGCGCGAAGGGGCGGCGGAGCGTGGTCTTGGTGGTGAGGCCGGGGAGGACGACGCCGAAGGAGCGGCAGCGCTTGATGCGCGGACCAATGTAGCGAGCCATATCAACACTTTCCTGAGCAAGGCCTGGGCGAAGCCAGGCGAACAACGTCGGAGCGGGACAGAGCCGGAGTGCGCCTCGGGTGTCAGGGACACCCGCGCTGGGATCGGGCTCAGCCTCCACGCGCGTCCCGGGATTGGGAGGGTGCGCGTGGACCGGGGACAGGCCCCGGGTGGGCTTCTCTGGCGTCTGCCCTCCCCCGCCCGCCGCGCGCCCGAGGGCTGCTCGCTGCGGGAGGCCCCCATCCTGCGGCAAAGCCGCTGGGGCGCGCCCAACCGGACGCGGAGACGACGCACGACGCCGCTGACCAACGGTCGGCTGCTATCCCGCCGCCCCCGGCGCCGTCGACCCGCGGCGCGCAGATAGTGGCGTCCGCGGCCGGTGTCGCGCTGCCCTTGTGCCAGAGGGCACGCTTCAGGTAGGCTATGGCCAGCCGCAGCGCCCCGCGCGGCGCCCCCCCACCGCCGCGCCGAAGCCGAGCCTCCATGCCCCGACCCAGCCCCGCCCTCCGCCGCCGCGCAGGCTTCACCTTGTTGGAGCTCGCGGTCGTCGTCGCGTTGGTGCTGATCCTCACGTCGATCGGCATCGGCGCCATGCAGGAGCAGCTCCCCCGCTGGCGCACCCGCCAGGCGGCCCAGACCTTCGCGAGCTTGGTGCAGCAGTGCCGGGCGATGGCGGTCCAGGCCAACGTGGAGTGCTCGATCTTCCTCGTGAGCGCCGACGCGGACCTCGCCAACCCCTCCGATCCCGGCGGCGAGTACTGGGTGGGCCTCGGCAACCGCTCCTCCGGCAGCACCACCTGGGACTACCTGCCCGCCGATCGCGTGGCAGACGGCGCCGACAACGACACCTCCCAGGGCATCGTGGACTTGGCCGATCGCGACGGCAATTACTACGCCCGCAACGTCGGCATCGACGCGTGGCAAGCCCTGACCGGGCCCGGCATCGGCAACAACAACCGCATCGTCATCAGCCCCCGGGGCTTCGTGACCAACCCGGCCGGCGACTTTGACGCCCGCGGCACGATCCCCATCACCTTCGTCAACAAGCTCGCCCACCACGAGGGGCGCCTCAACGAGGACTGGGTGGTGAGCGTCACCCGGGGCGGCGTCGTCCGCCTCGATGACATCGACGAGCGCCGGTTCGGAACCGCCACCTACGGCACCGACGAGCGCAGCGGCCTCTGAGCCCGCGTCCCCGGGCAACCGCCGAGCGCCTCCTCCACAGCCGAGGGGGCGCTTGGTGCTTCAGGGCGCCGCGCCTGCCAAGGCCCGCCGCCGCCCGGCCTCCCCTGAGGTCCACCCCGATCGATCAGGGCGAACCCGATGACACGAACAGGGCAGCACGATTTAACCCCCACATGTTCCACGGTTCCACGGCGGGCAGGCCAACAGAAGCGGACAAGTATGACATGGGCCGTTGACCGCCTGAGCCCCATTCAGTAGAACGCTTGGGCGCGCGGCCCGCGGCGCCGAGGATGGTGCGGGCGAGGATTCACGGCTTCAAACCCGTGTTCTTCTTGCTTTTACACCTCAAACCATCGGCGGCCGGGCCGCGCCCCACTCCCCGACAGCGGACGCTTCGCCGGGCTCGCCTGGCCAAGCGCACCCTCAACCCCCGCCTCGGGTCGCCGAGGCCGTCCACACCGCCGCCCCCCGCTGGGGTCGGCCCCCACAAGCCCCCCGCCCATCGGCCTCGCCCCCTGGAGCCGCTCCTCTCGAGGGGCGTCTGGCCAGGGGGCGCAGCGCCCGGGGCTCAGCCCGCGGCCGCCGCCACCAGCGCGCGCACCCGCGCCAGATCGATCGGACGATCCAAGGCCCCCAGCTCGTGCAGCGCGGTGCCGACGATGGCCCCGTCGCACAGCCCCCGCAGCGCGCCCACTGACTGGGGATCGACGCCGCTGCCCACCCAGAGCTCGACCTCGGGCACCGCGGCCCGCACGCAGCGTAGGTCGTCGAGCGCCGCTGGCGCCCCCGTGGCCCGGCCCGTCACGATCAGCACGTCCGCGCCGCCCCGCCGGGCCGTCTCCCGCGCCACCTCCGCGAGATCAGTCGCACCGGCCGGCACACCGTGCTTGACCTGAACGTCGGCGGCCACCCGGACCCGCCCCTCCAAGCCGAGCTCCCGGCGGTACCGGAGCAGCGCGTGGGCCTCGCCCTCAATGAGGCCTTGATCGGTCCAAGTGGCCCCCACCAGCACGTTGACGCGGATGAAGTGGGCGTCTGCAGCGGCGGCGGCGCCGAGCGCGGTGAGCCCGTCGTTGCGGAGCACGTTGATGCCCACCACCAGCTCGGGGAAGGCCGCGCGCACCTCCGCCGCGACCCGCGCCAGCATCGGACCGACGTGCGGGCTCACCCGGGAGGCCGCGAAGGGCGCGTCGCCGAGGTTCTCGACGACCACGCCGCGCATCCCGCCGGCCGCGAGGAGCTCGGCGTCCCGCAGCGCGCGGCTGCGTACGCGCTCAAAGCCCGGACTGCTCCGGGGGGCCGCAGGCAGGGGGAGCAGGTGGAGAACACCCGCGAGAAAAAGTGGCGCGCTCATCGGACCTCCAAAAGCTGCGGCCTAACGCCACCGCGCGCGCCGCTCACTCGGCGGCCCGGGCGCGGGCGAACAAGGGGAGCTGGGCGGCCGCGCCCCGGCCGGCGACCCGGGCCCGCGACGGGGCCATCAGGGGCCAGGGGCCGTCAATCAGGTCACCGAGCGCCTGCGCTGCGACCGGCCGCTCGGCGTCGAGCCAGGCCGCCCCGAGCGGCGCCGCGGCGGCCAGCTGCTGGGCCCGCGCGAGATCCAGGGCCGCCCCGACCGCCACCTGCCCCATCCGCGGCTCGAGGGCGGCGCAGAGCGCGTCGAAGCCCGCGGCGTCCAGGCGCTGTCCGGGCTGAAGGCCGCCAGAAGGGGCGCCCTCGAGCCCCCGGATCCACACCCACCAGCTGCCGGGATCGGCGATGCAGCGGTCGATCCGGCGCTCGACGGCCACGAGGCCGCCCAGCACCCGCCACCGGGCGCGGGTCGCGGGCACCGCCCCCGGCTCTGCCACCAAGCGCCCCTCCAGCTGCCGCCCCAGCATCGGCCAGCCCGCGCCGCCCGGGACCAAGACCGCTAGCTGCCGCGGGCGCGCGCCGCCCTCTAGCACCAGGCGATCCCCTGCACGCAAGGTGAAGCCCCCCACCCGGCCCCATCGGCTCACCAGAACGGAACCCTCGGAGTCGATGCGCAGGGCGGGGACTTGGCTGGTGGTCGCGGTCATTCTGGCCTCCTGTACAGCAGGACCCCACAATAGCCCCAGGCCGCCCAGGCGCCAAACCATAAAATGTCCGCGCTCCAAAATTCGCGCTCAGCTGCTCGCGGTCGACGGTGCGCGCCCATCGACCCGGAGCGCAGGGCGCACAGCCCCCGCGCCTCGCTCGGGGCCGGACCGACGGCCGTGACCCAAACTAGACAAGCCGCCCCGCCGGAGGGGCCGGTCCGGTGGGGGCGCCCCGGTCGCGGCCTGCAAGCACAGGGATACCCGC
>CANHON010000223.1 GCA_947462115.1 Deltaproteobacteria bacterium
GGCCGCCCCGACATCGTGCACCTGCACGGTCATCGGCACCTGCTCAACAACGCCGCGCTCGGCTGGGCGAAGCGGTGGGGCGCGCCGATCGTGCTCACCGCCAACGGCACCCTTCACGCCCATGAGCGAAAGGTCGGCCTCAAGCGGCTGTGGGACCTGCTCATCGCCGATCGCGTCCCGCGGTCCGCCGACGCCTTTGTGGCGGTGAGCGCCGCCGACCTCGCCCAGCACCTGCGGCAGGGGCTGCCGGCCGACCGGGTGCACCGGATCCCCAACGGCCTTGATCTCGCTGAATTCGCGCCGCTCCCGGAGCGAGGCCGGGCACGGGCCGCCCTGGGCCTCGGCGCCGGGCCCTTGGTGGTCTACCTCGGGCAGATCTCCCCGCGAAAGGGCGTGGAGCACTTGGTCTCGGCCTTTGTGGGCGGGGCCCTCTCGCCCGCGACGCTGGTGGTCGCCGGCAACGACATGGGCGGACTCTCGGCGGCCCGGGCGGCGGCGGCCGGGTCTCCAGCGGTGCGCTTCGTCGGGCTGCTGGAGGCCCAGCATCGGCTGGAGCTGCTCGCCGACGCCGATGTGCTGGTTTACCCCACCCAGGCGGAGGTCTTCGGCCTCGTCCCCTTTGAAGGCCTGCTGTGCGGCGCGCCGGTGGTGGTCTCGGACGACTGCGGGTGCGGGGAGCTGATCCGCGAGGCCGGCGCCGGGCTGCTGGTGCGCTATGGCGACGTGCCGGGGCTGCAGCAGCGCATCCGCACGCTGCTCGAGGATCGGGTGGCCGCCGCCGCCATGGTGGCCCGGGGGCGGCGCTACGTCGACGCGCACCTTCGGTTCTCGGTCGTCGCGCAGGCCCACGCTGCGCTCTATGCGCGGCTGCTCGGCGCGCCGCGGACCCGGGGGGAGCTCTGATGGATCGCCCGCTGTTCGCCCGACGGGCCGCTTGGGCCGCCATCGCCGCGCTGGTGGTGCTGGTCTACCTCCCGGTCCTCGACGCGCCCTTTGTCTACGACGACAAGGTCGAGGTCGCCGGAAACCGCACCCTGCGGTTGTTCTCGCACATCGGCTCGGAGTGGTGGACCCTGCTCGCCGCCGGTCGGCCCGATGTGCAGAGCGTCTCCGACGTGATTGACGGGTGGCGCGGCATCCTCACCTACAACACCGCCCGCCCGCTCCTGATCACCAGCTACGCCATCGACTTCTTGCGCGGCGGCGTGGACCCGAGGCCTTACCACCAGACCAACATCCTCGTGCATGTTTTGGCGGTCGGGGCGGCGCTGTCGCTCGTCGGGGCCATCGGCCGGCTGGCGGATCGCCGGCCGACCCTGCCGATCGCCGCCGCGGTCGTCGGCCTCTGGGCCCTGCACCCGATGGGGACCGAAGCGGTCGCGTACACCACCGGCCGCAGTGAGTCCTTGTGCGGGCTGTTCTCCTTCTCGGCCCTCGCGGCCTGGGCGACCGCGCTTGGATCGGAGCGGTCCGGAAAGAGCGGCCTCCCCGGGCGGGCCCTCGGGGCGCTGTGCTTCTTCTTGGCGGTGGGGAGCAAGGAGCCGGGCGTGATGGTCCTGCCATCTATGCTGGCGATGGAGCTGGTGTTTCGGAAGGGCGCTCCCGTTCGATGGTGGAGCTACCTGCCGCAGGCCGCCGCGGTGGCCGGCGCGGTGTGGCTGCGCAGCTCGTCCACCGGGCACCTGCTGCCGGTCGAGGTGGAGCGCCCCTGGGGCGTTCAGCTCACGAGCAGCGCCGAGGTCGCCCTCCGCTACGTGCAGCTGTGGGCGCTGCCGGTGGGGCAGACCCTTTTTCACGACCAGCCGGATGTTGTGCCTGGCTCCCTGCGCGGGATTGGCGCCTGGATGGGCATTTCGGCGATCTTGCTCGCCGGAGCGTGGGGTAGCCGCCGCCGGCCGGCCCTCGGCTGGGCGCTGCTCTGCGCCGGGCTGTTTTTGGTGCCCTCCACCTCGGTCGTGATGCTCAAGGAGCACATGGCGGAGCACCGGGCCTACCAGTCGGGCCTTTTTTTGTTGATGGCCGCGGGGCTCGCCCTGCCTGCCCGCCCAGACCGACGCTGGATGGCCGCGTTTGGGGCGCTTGTGCTGGTGGCCGCGCTCGGCACGCTGCGCCGCAACGCCGTCTGGCAGAGCGAGCGGGCGCTCTGGGCGGAGGCCACCGAGGCGCGGCCCGGCTCGGTGGAGGCTTGGTATGGGCTGGGCGACGCCCTCCGCTTCGCCGGCGCCTGCGGAGAGGCGCAGGGGGCCTACCAGCGAGCCCTCGATCTGAAGGCCGACCACCTCGATGCTTGGAACAACCTCGGCATCTGTCGGGCCCAGCTCGGCGACGCCGCGGGCGCCCGCGCGGCTTGGCGGGGGGCCTTGCAGCAGCGGCCCTCCTACTGCAAAGCGCACGCGAACCTCGGGTCCTTGGCCTACCAACAGCAGGCCTGGACGGAGGCGGAGGTGGAGCTGCGCTCGGCCTTGGCCTATTGCCCCGACAATGCCGTAGCCCACTGGCTTTTGGGCAACCTCTACTACGGTCCGCTCCAGGAGCGTCCGCGCGCGCTGCGCCACTACGAAGAGCTCGTGCGGCTGCACCCTCGGTTTGAGCACGCAGACGTCGCCAAGGAGCGGATCCTCGAGCTCACGTGGTAGCGGCGGCGCCTCCCCAGGCCCAGCGGCCCATCGCGGCGCAGAGGCGGGCGCCTTCGACCAGAGAGCCGCTCCTCACGGCGTCTTCGCCGAGACGGAGGAGCGGGGCGGGCCTCAGGTAGAAGCCGGTCCAGGCCGACTTGAGCAGCCGGTCGAGGGCCTCCGGCGCGAGATCGGTGGCGGTTCGGCGGGCGAGGTCGCTGTCGACCGGGTTCTTCGGCCCGGCGGCTAGAGCAGGCCGGGCGTCCTGAAACAAGGGCGTGCCCGGCATCGGCACGAGGCTGCTGAATTGCACGTAGTCTGCGCCGAGGCTGTGGCAGAAGTCGATGGTGCGCTGCACCTCGGCGGTGCCCTCGCCCGGCGCGCCGAGGATGATGTAGGCCAAGGAGCGGAGGCCGGCGGCGCGGGTGGCGGCGAAGGCCGCGGGCGCTTGGGCGACGGTCACGTCTTTGCGCAGCAGGTCGAGGGTGGCCTGGTTGCCGCTCTCGACGCCGTAGGCCACGGTGCGGCAGCCGGCCCGCCGCATCAAGCGCAGCAGGGGCAGATCGACGCCGTCTACGCGGCCTTCGCACTTCCACTCGATCCGCAGGCCGCGGCTGAGCAGCTCCTCGCAGATGCCGACCACCCGGTCCCGTCGGAGGGTGAAGTTGTCGTCGTAGAAGTTGACAAAGCCGACCTGGTATCGCTTCTCCAGCTCCTCCAGCTCATCCACCACCTCGACGGGGCTGCGCGCGCGCCACCGGGAGCCGGAGACCCCCTTGTCGCAAAAGGTGCAGTGGAACGGACAGCCCCTGCTGGTGAGCATGGTGGCGAAGCCCGGCCGGGTCGCGAACAGGTAGCGGTAGCTGCCCATGGGGAGCAGGTGGCGGGCCGGGCGGGGGATGGCGCTGAGCTCCGGCGGGTCGGCCTCGACGAAGGGCGCGCCGGGCACCAGGACCCCCGGCGGGGGCGGCCCGGCGGCGCCGCTGGACCACCACGCGAGCAGGGCGGGCGCGCTCTCTTCGGCCTCGCCGACCACCGCCGCGTCCAGCTCCGGCATCTCGTCGAAGACCGCCTGCCGGACGGCGGTGGGGTGCGGGCCGCCGAGGATGACCCGACCGGCGTGCGGGCGACCGAGGCGCGCGGCGCGGGCGGCGACATCGGCCACCGGGGTCATCGCGCTGAGGCCCAGCACGCCCGGCTTCGCGGCGGCGAGGGCCCGCTCGAAGCGGCCCCAATCCCAGCCGAGGGCGTAGGCGTCGAGCAGATCGACGGTGTGGCCCGCTTGAAGCAGCGCGGCGGCCACGTAGGCGAGGCCGAGCGGGGGCACCGGCAGCCCGGCGTCGGTCAGGTCTCGGCGGGGCGGGCGGGCGAGCAGTACGTGCATGGGCAGGGTTATCCGACCGCTTGGTCGGGGCCAGCTAGCGCTCCCAGAGGCCGTCGAGGGGCGAGCTCGCGTTCGCGTGCAGGCGCTTCTGCATCCGCCCCGCTTGGTGGGCCAAGGCGCCCGCCTCGACCGCCAGGCGGAAGGCCCGGGCCATGCGCGCCGGGTCCTGGGCCGAAGCGATGGCGGTGTTCACCAAAACAGCGTCTGCGCCGAGCTCCATCGCGATCGCGGCGTCGCTCGCCGTGCCGATGCCGGCGTCTACGATCATCGGCACGCGCACCGCCTCGCGGATGAGCTGCAGGCTGGTGGGGTTGCGGATGCCGAGGCCGCTGCCGATCGGCGCCGCGAGGGGCATGACCGCCGCGCAGCCGATGTCCTCGAGGCGCTGGCAGGTCACGGGGTCGTCGGGGCAGTAGGGCAGCACGATGAAGCCCTCCTTCACCAAGATGCGCGCCGCCTCCAAGGTCCCTTCGGTGTCGGGCCAGAGGGTGCGGGGATCGCCGATGACCTCGAGCTTGAGCAGGTCCGTGCCCAGCAGCTCGCGGGCGATCCGGGCCGTCTCGACCGCGTCCTCGGCGGTGTAGCAGCCGGCGGTGTTGGGCAACAGGCTGATTCTGCTGCGATCGATGTGATCCAGCACGTTGGCCTGCTGACCCCCTAGCAGATCGACGCGCCGGAGCGCCACGGTGACCAGCGCGGTGCCGCTCGCCTCGTGGCAGGCCTGCATCGTGGGAAAGTCTGGGTATTTGCCCGTGCCGACGAGCAGCCGAGACGAGAAGGTGTGCGGTCCGAGGGTGAGCATGGCCCTGGCTATCGAAGCCGCCGGGTGCGGACCAGCCCGAGGGGAGGTGGGCGGCCGGCCCGGGCGTTGCTACGGTGGACGTGCGCGGGGCCGCCGCGCGGGAGGGGCAGATGGCAGGCCAGGACCCAAGGATGTTCACCGCCGCGCTGATCGCGACCGTTTGGCTCGGGGCGGGCTGCGCCAGCGACCCCGCCGACTCGGCCGCCGCCAAACGCCCGGCCGACACCGCGGCGGTGGGCGGCGCAGAGGGGGGGACGCCATTGCCCGCCGCCTCGGCCCCGGTGTGGACCGTCAGCCTCAAGCCCGACGGCCTGGAGATCAACATCGAGGGCGGCCCCGGCGGCTACTGGTTCGGGGTGACCGAGACCACGCCGGGCGGCTGGACCGGCGAGGACTGCGTGAACGGCTTCACCACCGCCGACTCCGAGCAGATCTTCTACTGCCATGAGGCCGGCGACGGCGGCAAGCGCAGCTTTGTGCGCGTGGCGAGCCTGCGCGAGATGAACGGCGCGACCACCCTTTTCGACGTCGCCAACGAAGGCACGCTCACCTACTACCTCTACAGCGACCCGGTCTTCGGCGGCTCCGGGGATTGTTGGGTGCAAGGGGCCGATGCTGCCTACTACCAAGCCGAGGGCTGCCGATAGGGCGTGGAGCCGGGGTTCGGCGCGCCCGCCCCTCGGCTCGCGTTCGGCTCGGGGAGCCCCTTGCGGGAGCTTGCAGGGCGGTGGCGGGTGGCCGCGGATCGCGGCAGGTTTCGGGGTGGCGGTGTCGTCCCCAGGCGCGGGTGTGCTGGGCTTGCCCTCCTCTCCTCTCTTCCTTTTGTGACGATCTGTGGAGTCGAAGATGCGCCGTTCTCTGATGTTGACCCTCGTCGCAGCCCTCCTGCTCCCGGCCTGCAAGCGCGACCGTGACGACGATGGCATCAAAGAAGGGGAGGACTGCGACGACAGCGACGCCGCCATCTCACCCGAGGCCACCGAGATCTGCGACGGCATCGACAACGACTGCGATGGTGAGAAGGACGAAGGGCTCCGCCTCCCCTGGTATGCGGACACCGACGGCGACACCTGGGGAGACGCTGCCGCCGAGCTCCTCACCTGCGCCCAGCCGGATGGCTACGTCGCCAACGCCCTGGACTGTGACGACACCACCATCCGCTTCCACCCGGGCGCGCAAGAGACCGACTGCGAAGACCCGGCCGACTACAACTGCGACGGCTCCGTGGGCTTCGCCGACGCCGACACCGACGGCTTTCCGGCCTGCCGAGACTGCGACGACGCGGCGGTGGGCACCTTCCCGGGCGCCGACGAGGTCTGCGACGGCGCAGACAACGACTGCAACGGCGACATCGACGAAGAGCCGGTGGATGGCGGCACTTGGTACCTCGACTACGACCTCGACGGCTACGGCGGGACGCTCTACCCGGTCGTCGCCTGCGAGAGCCCCGACCCGGTCATCTACGTCGACAACGACGACGACTGCAACGACTACAGCGCCGTGGCCTTCCCGGGCGGCGCCGAGGTATGCGACGGCGTAGACAACGACTGCAACGGCATCTTTGACGCGGCTGACCCCGGGGTCCTCGACGCGGGCCTGTACTACCCCGACGCCGACGGCGACGGCTTTGGCGATGAGGCGCTGCTTCAGCTGGCCTGCGATGGCCTCGACGGCTTCATCCGCGACGGCGGGGACTGCGATGACAGCACCGAGCTGGTCAACCCCGAGCAGCTCGAGCTGTGCAACAACGGCGTCGATGACGACTGCGACGCGGCGGTGCAGTGTGAGCTCGACCTCTCGACCGCCGGGCACACCTTCGTCGGGGGCAACGCAGAGGAGCGCGCGGGCAACGACCTCGCCGGGCTCGGTGACGTGAACGGCGACGGCATCGACGATCTCATCATGGGCGCGGATCTCGCCGACGTGGACGGCGACGGAAACGGCGAGGGGGCGGCCTACGTCTTCTTCGGGCCGATCACCGAAGACTTCGCCGCGCAGTCGGTCAACGACGCCGACATCGTGATCGAAGGCGCCGACCCCCTCGACCAAGCGGGGCTGGTGGTGGGCACCATCGGCGACATCAACGGGGACGGGATCAACGACATCGCCGTGACGGCCAGCCAACACTCGGGCTCCCCGGTGGCGACCCGCAGCAAGAACGGCAAGGTCTACGTGTTTTTCGGCGGGGCCGACCTCGCGGCGCGGGGCATCAACCACGTGGAAGACGCCGACCTCACCTTCTACGGCGACCGCAACTTCGACTGGTTCGGCGGCGCTGCCATCCGGCTGGGCGACATGAACGGCGACGGGCTCGATGACTTCATCATCGGCACCACTGGCGATGACGACGGCGGCGCCCAGTCGGGCGCCTACAACCTGTTCTACAGCAGCCCGAGCTGGACCAGCGGCGCGGTCATCGCCTCCACCAGCTCCTCCGCCATCCTCTACGGCGCGGCGGTCAACGACCGCGTGGGCCTGGACGGGGCCGGCGTCGGAGACATCGATGGGGATGGCGTTCGGGACGCTATTTTCGGCATGCAGTATGTCACGGGCTCGGCCAGCAACTCCGGCGCGGTGGCCGTGGGCCTCGGCCCGCTGCCGACGGGCTCCCTCGCGGTGAACACGCTGGACGCCAACATCCTCGGCAGCTCGGCCAACGACTGGGCGGGCGCTGCGGTGTCGGCCGCGGGCGACAGCGATGGCGACGGCTACGAGGACTTCTACGTGTCGGCGACCGCCGACAATACGCCGGGCGGTACGGGCTCGGGCTCGGTCTACC
>CANHON010000224.1 GCA_947462115.1 Deltaproteobacteria bacterium
CAGGAGAGCATGCTCGGACTTGGCTGGCAGGAGATCGCCCTCGTCGCCGTCCTCGCGATCGTCGTGGTGGGCCCCGAGCGCTTGCCGCAGATGCTGCGCTTCCTCGGCAAGCAGTACGGAAAAGTCCGCAGGGCCAGCGATGAGCTCCGCCGCGCCTTCATGCTGGAGGCGGACCGCGGCGAGGCCGAGCTGCGCGCCGCCGAGCTGCGCAAGCGCCGGGCCCAAGCCCAGGCCCGCGCCGAGGAGGTGCGCCGCCGGGCCCTCGCCTCCAAGGGCGGGCAGCCCGACCTCAGCGGCATCGACGAGCCCAGCGAACAAGCCGCCCAGCCCGAGCCCGCCGAGCGCACCGGGCTCGGCCAGCCGGCGGGGGCAGTCCCCCTGCAGGCGCCGACCGGTGCCCCCGGCCCGACCCCCGGCGAGGAGCCCCGATGAGCACCCAGCGGCCGCCCACCGACGAGGCCTTCCCGCGCTCCGAGGAGGAGTTCCAGGACCCGGTTGAGAAGTTCCAGATGCCGCTGATGGAGCACCTGCTCGAGCTGCGGCGCCGCCTCATCTGGACCCTCGTGGCCGTCACCGCCTGCGTGGGCGCCTGCCTCGCCTACGTGCAGCCCATCTGGGACTTCCTCGTCTCCCCGATGAACGACGCGCTCCAGGGCACCGGCGGCACCATGGCCATCACCGAGCCCCTCGAGGGCTTCATGACCTACCTCAAGGTCGCGGGGGTCGCGGGCTTCACCCTGGCCACGCCGGTCATCTTCTGGCAGTTCTGGCGCTTCGTGGCGCCCGGCCTCTACCCCAAAGAAAAACGCTACGTGATGCCGCTGGTGATCGCGTCCACCACGCTGTTCTTGACGGGCGCGGCCTTCTGCTACTTCGTCATCTTCAAGTACGCCTTCCCCTTCTTCATCTCGGTCACCTCCGGCGACGTGCAGGCGGTGCTCAGCATCAGCGCCTACCTCAGCCTCGTCACCAAGATGCTGATCGCGTTCGGCGCGAGCTTCCAGCTGCCGGTGGTGGTCTTCGTGCTGGCGCGCATGGGCCTCATCGACCACCGCGACATGGTCGAATTCTTCCGCTACGCCATCGTCGGCATCTTCATCGTCTCGGCCATCCTCACGCCGCCGGACGTGCTGAGCCAGGTGCTGATGGCCGCGCCCCTCACCTTGCTCTACATCATCGGCATCGGCATCGCCTACTTCTTCTCCACCAAGGGCAAAGAGGAGCCCGAGGAGGACTTGGCCGCCGCGACCTAGCGCGCACCGCCCGCGCCGGCGCCGCCCTCAGGCCAGCTCGACGAGCGTGGCCTTGCCTTCGACGAGATCGCCGGCCGAGACGAGCAAGCGGGCCACCACGCCGTCGCGCGGGGCCTTGAGCTCGTTCTCCATCTTCATGGCCTCGACCACCACCAAGGGCTGGCCTTTGCTGACCGCGGCCCCGGCCTCGACCAGCACCCGCACCACCCGGCCGGGCATCTGGGTGCGCACCGCCGCGGCGCCGTCGGCCGCGCCCGCCCGCAGGGCCGCCTTGCGCGGATCGACGACCGACACCTCGTGATTGACGCCGTCTACGTCAATCAGGTAGCCGTCGCCCTGGGGAACGGCGCCGGCCTCGACCGAGCGGCCGTCCAGCAGCAGGTTCATCACCAGGGCCTCGGGGCGGCTCACCTCGACGAGGCGCTCGGGCCCTTCGGCCACGCGCAGGCCATAGGTGCGGGTGCCGTCCGGCGCCGTGGCGATGAGGCGCACGGACAGCCGCTGGTGGAGATCGCCGACGCCGACGTTGTACTGAAGGGTGGGATGGCTGCTCATCGGAGGCTCCACTTCCACGGGTCGCGACCGGCGGCGCGGGCTTGTGGCGCCGCGGCCCGGGCCAGATCCCGGTCGTATGCGGCGATCGCGCCGACGATGGCGGCGACCTCGGGCTGGGCCGGGGGCATGGCCTCGATCAGGCGGCTCATGCGCTCGGGGTCCAAGAAGGCGGTGCTGTAGCGGCCGGAGCGGAAGTCAGGGTCCAAAAGGATCGCGCGAAAGAACGGGATGGAGGTCTGGATCCCCCGAACCCGGTACTCGCGCAGCGCCCGGTCGGCCCGCTGGAGGGCGGCCTCCCGGTCCACACCCCAGACCGCCAGCTTGGCGACCATCGGGTCGTAGTAGATCGGCACCTCGCTGCCGGCGTAGACCGCGCCATCGACGCGAACCCAGGGCCCGGTCGGCTCGCGGTAGCTCGGCACCGGCCCCGGCGACGGCGCCCAATTGTTGGCGGGGTCTTCGGCGTAGATGCGCAGCTCGATGGCGTGACCGACCTGCTGCAGGTCATTTTGGGTGATCCAGAGCGGCTCGCCCATCGCCACCCGCAGCTGGGCCTGCACCAGATCGAAGCCGGTGACCAGCTCGGTGATCGGGTGCTCGACCTGCAGGCGGGTGTTCATCTCGAGGAAGTAGAAGCTGCCGTCGGCCCCGTAGAGGAACTCGCAGGTGCCCACGCCCTCGTAGGCGACCGCGCGGGTGGCGGCGATGGCCACGGCGGTCATGGCGGACCGGGTCTCGGCGGAGAGCACCGGGCAGGGCGTCTCTTCGATCACCTTCTGGTTGCGCCGCTGCACGCTGCAGTCGCGCTCGAACAGGTGCACCGCGTTGCCGTGGGCGTCGGCCAAGACCTGCACCTCGACGTGCCGCGGCTCGAGGATCAGCTTCTCGATGTAGACCGCGTCGTCCGCGAAGGAGCTCAGGGCCTCGCCGCGGGCCGCGCGCCACGCCTCGGGCAGCGCGTCCGCCGACATCACCCGGCGCATGCCCTTGCCGCCGCCGCCGGCCGCCGCCTTGAGCATCACCGGGTAGCCGACCTCGGCCGCCACCGTGATGGCCTCCTCCAGTGAGCGCAGCGGCTCGACCGTGCCCGGCACCACCGGCACGCCCGCGGCGGCCATGCGCGCCCGGCTCTCGGTCTTGCTGCCCATGGCCTGGATAGAGAAGGGCGGCGGGCCGACCCAGATGAGGCCGGCGTCGATGACCTGCTGGGCGAAGCCGGCGTTCTCCGAGAGGAAGCCGTAGCCGGGGTGAACCGCGTCTGCGCCCGTCTCCTTCGCGACGGCCAAAACAACGTCAGCGCGCAGATAGCTGTCCTTGGACGGCGCGGGGCCGATGCAGCGCGCGAAGGTGGCCATGCGCACGTGCAGGGCCTTGCGGTCGGCCTCGGAGTAGACCGCGACCGTCTCGATGCCGAGCTCGTGGGCGGCGCGGATCACGCGCACGGCGATCTCTCCGCGGTTGGCCACGAGCAGCCGCCGGATGGGGCGGTGGCTCGGGCAGCGGGGGCCAGCGGGGGCGACGGCGGGGACGCCATCGGCGGCGGGGGTCTCGGTGGGTGCGCTCATGCGGGGCGGCCTAACCGAGCGCGGCGGCGCCGTCCCCGGGCGCGCTCTCCAAAAGGCGAGGGCCCCCCAGCCGAAGCCAGGGGGCCCGTGGGCCCCAGCGGGCGGCGGCCTTAGGCCGGCGAGACGGCGACCGCCGCGGCCTTGGCGGCGGCCTCGGCCTCCTTGGCCGCCTGCGCCAGGCGGAAGGTGGCGAGGTGGGCCTCGACCTGCTCCTCGCCGAGGGCCAGCCGCAGCACCTGCTCCATGCGGGAGCAGAAGTGGAACTCCATCTCGGCCTGCACCTCTTCGGGCACGTCGGGGAGGTCCTTGCGGTTCTTCTCGGGCAAGATCACGCGCTTGATTCCGGCGCGGTGGGCCGCGAGCACCTTCTCTTTGATGCCGCCGACCGGCAGCACGGCGCCGCGCAGGGTGGCCTCGCCGGTCATCGCCGTCTCGTGGTTCACCGTGAGGCCGGTGAGCAGCGAGACGATGGCCGTGAGCATGGTCACGCCGGCCGAGGGGCCGTCCTTGGGGATGGCGCCCGAGGGCACGTGGATGTGGATGTCGAGCTTGTCGAAGGCGTCCTCGTCGATGCCGAAGTCCGCCGCCGCCGAGCGCACGTAGCTGCTGGCCACGCCCACCGACTCTTTCATCACGTCGCCCAGCGAGCCCGAGAGCTTCATCTGGCCCTTGCCGCGCATCTTGGTCGCTTCGATGAACAGGATGTCGCCGCCCACCGCCGTCCAGGCGAGGCCGGTCGCCACGCCCGAGACGCTGGTGCGCTCCGCCACCTCCGAGAAGTACTTGATCGGGCCCCGGATCTTCTCCACCATCTCCGGGTCGATGAAGACCTTGCCGGTCTGGGTGCCGCCCGCCACCTCTTTGGCGATCCACCGCATCAGGCCCGCCACCTCGCGCTTGAGCGAGCGCACGCCCGCCTCGCGGGTGTAGCTCTCGATGAGGAAGCGCACGCCGGCGTCGGTCACCTCGCAGTTGTCGGTGGTGATGCCGTGCTCGGCGAGCTGCTCGGGGATGATGAAGTTCTTGGCGATCTTGACCTTGTCCTCCATCGTGTAGCCGGGGATCTCAATGATCTCCATGCGATCCCGCAGCGGGCCGGGGATGGGGTGGGCCTGGTTGGCGGTCGCGATGAACAGCACCTTGCTCAGATCGAAGGGCACGTCGAGGTAATGATCGACGAAGGTGTCGTTCTGCTCGGGGTCGAGCACCTCGAGCAGCGCGGAGCTGGGATCCCCGCGGTAATCCGCCCCGAGCTTGTCGATCTCGTCGAGCACGAACACCGGGTTGTTGGTGCCGGCCTTCTTCATGCCCTTGATGACCTTGCCGGGCAGCGAGCCGATGTAGGTGCGCCGATGGCCGCGGATCTCGGCCTCGTCGCGCACGCCGCCCAGCGCGATGCGGTGCATCTGCCGACCGAGCGCGCGGGCCACCGACTTGGCCAAGGAGGTCTTGCCGACGCCCGGCGGACCGACCAAGCAGAGGATGGGCCCCTTCATGTCGTTCTTGAGCTTGCGGACCGCGAGGTACTCGAGGATGCGGGTCTTGACCTTGGCCAGATCGTAGTGGTCCTCGTCGAGGATCTCCTGCGCGCGGGCGATGTCGAGCGAGTCCGGCGAGCTCTTCTGCCAGGGCAGATCGATGAGCCAGTCGATGTAGGTGCGGCTCACGGTGAACTCGGCGGCGCCCGGGCTCATGCGCGCCATGCGCTTGAGCTCCTTAAACGCCGTCTTCTCGACCTCTTGGGGCATGCCGGCGAGCTTGATCTTCTTCTTGAGGTCTTCGAACTCCTCCTGCCGGTCGTCGCTCTCGCCGAGCTCCTTCTGGATGGCCTTGAGCTGCTCGCGCAAGAAGTACTCGCGCTGGGCGCGGTCCATCTCGCCCTTCACCTCGGACTGGATCTTGTTGCTCAGTTCAAGGACTTGGATCTCCTTGTTGAGCAGCGTGATCACCTTGTCCATGCGGGCGCTGGTGTCGAGGGTGTCGAGCAGCTCCTGCTTCTCCTCGAAGCTGATGCCGAGGTTGCTCGCGACCACGTCGGCGAGCACGCCGGGGTTGTCGATGCTCCGCACGAGGAAGCTGGCGTCGCTGGAGATCTGCGGCGACAGGTCGATGATCCGCTGCGCCAGCTCCCGCAAGTTGCTGATCTTGTCGGTCAGCTCCGAGGGGTGGTCGGTGGGCTCCTCGAAGACGTCGAGCTCGGCCCGCAGGTAAGGCTCGGTGTGGACCCAGCGGCGCACCTTGAAGCGGGCGAGCCCCTGGATGATCACGTGCAGCTTGTCGCCGCTGATCTTGACGTGCTTGAGGATCTTTACGATGGTGCCGGTGGCGTAGAGATCATCGACCGAGGGGTCTTCGGAGGTCTTCTCCTTCTGGGCGAGGATGCCCATGATCATGCCGCCCTCGAGGGCCTGGTTGACCGACTGCAGCGACTTGTCGCGCCCGACCTTGATCGGGAAGGCGAGCACCGGGAAGATGACGTCGTTGCGGATGGCCAGGATCGGCAGGTTCATCTGGCTCGGCAGGCCAGCGCCTTCATTCGACGGCGGGTTCGTGGGCATCAGTCCCTCGGGGTGAGTGCAGAGGTCTCGGAAGGGGCGCCCAAAGGCGCGGAGCCGAGCGCGCGACGGACAGGGACAGCCGCGCGCTGTTGGACGACCACGGTGGGTGAGGCCACGCCGACCGCCACCCGCAAGAGAGACGTTCAACGCACCGATGGTTCCGATGGATTGCCCCGAATGAGGCCCCCCGGTCCCGCTCCTTCCCCACGAGGCGCTCGCCCTTCATCGGCGCCGCGCCCCGCCGCCTGAGTCCAATATACGCCCCGGCGGGCCAGACAAGACCTGAACAACCCGGCGGGCCCTCCAAGTCCAATTTCTCCGAGATTAGCCTGCTGCAGCCCCATGTCGGCGGAGCCTTGGGACGGGTGGGCCCGGGCAGGACCGGACAGAGCCGCGCAGGCGGGGCCCTTCAGCGCGGCGGCGTCGGCCCGTCCGGGAGCCGGCCGCGGTCGATCAAGCGCTGCTCCCAAGCGGTGCGCGCTGGCGCGTGGGCCCAGGCGGGGTCGGCGAGGCGGGCCGGGTCTGCAAAAAACGCCGGCCCCATCGGCATACAGGGCGCGAGGTCCTCCGGCAGCCGCAGGAGGCAGGCGAGGTCCCAGACCACATGGGCGCCGCCCACCCCGACCGGGGCCCCGAGCACCGCCGATACGGCCGCCACCTGCGCGTCCACCGGCGCCGCCAGCGCTTCGGGCGCGAGGGACTCGCCCGCGGGGACCGGGCCCAGCGCCGACCGCGCGGTCTGCCGGTCGAGCACGACGTAGCGCATGCCCCAGCCCCGGACCCGCTCGAGGTGGGCCGGGCGCACCGCGGCGGCGGCGCTCGCGGTCGGCGCGCGGAGAAAGCGCAGCAGCGGACTATTTTGGCGCTGGCGCTGGCCCTCGGGCCAGAAGAAGGGGGCGTTCTCCCCCATCCCGCCGAAGGTGGGGAGCCGGTGCCAAGCTTGGTGGGCGATGCTCTCGCGGGCGAGGCCCAGGGGCAGCTCGATGAGGCCGCCGGGGCGCTCCCGCAGGGCCATCAGCACCGGCGGCGCGCCGAACCTTCGGTGGCTCAGCGGCAAGGACAGCCACGCCGCGGCGTCGCCGAGGCCCACCAGCAGCGCCACCCCGGCCCAGGCCCGGGCCAGGCGCGGCCGCCCCACGCCGAGGCGCCCGAGCCCCACCGCCGCGGCGACGAACAGCGAGAACACCGTCAGGGAGACTGCCCTGTACGGGAACCACAGCCGGTCCCAGTGGGGGACCGCGGCGAGCAGCCAGCGGTAGGGCCAGACGCGGAGCGTGGGGAGGCCCGGCAGCGCGAGGCTGGGCCCCAAGGCGAGGATCAGCCCCAGCACGCCCATCAGCAGCCAAGGCAGGGCCCGGCGTCGGCCCGCCGCCGCGGCCAGGAGCGGGAGCACGAGGCCCAGCCGCAGCAGGACCGGAAGGCCCTGGCGCTCGGTCAGCGACAGGCCGTGAAGCCCCTCACCGACATTATTTTGGAGGAGGCTCACCGAGACCGCGCCGTCCTCGCCCCCGAGCCCGCCGCCGGCCGCCACCACGCCCACCACGCCCGGCGCGATGAGCGCGGCGCAGACAAGGGCGCCCACGGCCGCCGCGCCCAAGCCCTTGA
>CANHON010000225.1 GCA_947462115.1 Deltaproteobacteria bacterium
CAAGCGCCGCGCGAGGTCCAGGAAGAAGTAGCGGTCGGTGGCGAAGACGTAGCCGGTGGCGAAGGCCAGATCGGCCCGATCATGCGCGAAGATGTGCGGGACGTTGCCCTCGGTCCGCAGCACGTGGGCCGGGCAGCTCAGCCCGGCCACCGACGCGGTGGTGCCCTCGCTGACCGAGAAGATCGGCGAGTCGAGGGTCGCGCCCCCGTCGCCACCCTCTCCGCCCCCGTCAGATCCCGCAGGTTTATCCTCACCTTTGCACGAGAGCAGCGCAAGCAGGCAGAGGGCCGAGGGGCGAAATGGCAGGGCGCGACGGACAGCGAACATGGCAGGCTCCGGGGAGGCCCGAGCCTACCACCCGGCGCCCGGCCGCACCGCTGGGCTCAGGCGGTGGCCCGCCGCATCCGGTCGAGCAGGGCGTCGGCCTCCGCGAGATCGACGCCAGCCGAGCGGCAGGCCTCGCGCAGCCCCGCCACCAAGGGCATGGCGAGCGCCCGCTGGTCGGCCTGGTCGAGCCGCTCCAGCAGGCCCCGGGCCAAGAACAGCCCATCGACGCCGAGCGCGAGCAGGCCCGCCATGTCGGCCGGCTCGATGGGGTCCATCGCGATGACCGCGGTGGAGGGCTCTTCGCCGAAGCGCACCACTTGAATGCCCCCCGGCAGGGCGCTGAGCTGGTGCATGACCCGCGCGACGAGGCGCTCGGCCGGAAGCGGACGCCGGAGCACGCCCACGGCGGGCCCGCGCCCCTCGAGCAGCTGCAGCACGCCGAGGTGGGCCCGGGCGCCGATGCTGACGCTGCCGAAGCCCGGATCGCCCTCGTCGCGCAGCTCCATCGCCGAGAGATAGGCCGAGCGCGCCGCTTCGGTGCGCCCAGCCGCCCGCAGCGCGCGCCCGAGGTGCAGCTGGAGCTCGGCCGCCGCCCGGCGATCGCCGTGGGCGAGCAGGCGGTCCACCCCGCTCCGCAGCCGCTGGTGGGCCTCTTCGGCGCGCCCCAAGAAGACCATGGCCTCGCCGGCGAGGCCCCAGGCCAGGGCCTCGAAGCGCAGCAGGCCGTGGTCGCGCGCGAGCTCCACCACCCGCAGCGACTCGTTCCAGGCGACCATCGGGTCCGCAGCGCTGAGCAGGCGGGCGCGGAGCAGGCGGGCGTGGGCCTCGACCTCGGCGGCCGGCCGCAGCGCGAGCACCTGAAGAATGTCAGCGACGGCACCTTCGAGGTCCATCGCCACGGCCCGGCAGCGGGCGATGCCCAGCAGCAGCTCGGCGCGCACGGCGCCCCGGAGGCCGCCCATGGCGAGGGCCGCGAGCAGGTCGGGCAACAGCGCCGGATCGGGCTGGAGGCGCGCCTTGAGGCTGAGCGCCGCGAGGGGCGCGGCTGCGCTGAGCTCCAGCTCGGCCTCGCGGGTGGACAGGCCGGCGCGCCAGGCGGCCTCGATCGACAGCACCGTCGCGAACACCCACAGCTCGCCGCCCCGGAGGCCCGTGGCGGTGGCGGCGGCGGCGGCGTCGGCGGCCAAGGCGCGCAGCCCCGGCACCGAGAGGCCCCGGTGGAGGGCCCGCAGCGCCTGATCCAGCAGCGGGAGCGCCTTCTCTGGCTGGCGGGCGGCCAGGAGGTGTCGGCCGACCCGCGCCAGCAAGGGCACCTCGGCGCCCTCGACGGCCCAAGCGTCGGCCAGCAGGCCGTGGATGCGGACGGCGTCCGCTTCGGGGATCAGCTCCCGCACCACATCGGCGAGCGCCGGCGGCTGAAGGGCGCAGGCCCCCTGCTGCACCTCCACGAGGCCCTCGACGACCAGCCGATCGAGCCCGCCGCGGTCGATGCGGTGGATCACGTCGTCCCGGCAGCCGGGCTCGGACAGGGCCAGGGCGAACAAGGCCACGCAGGTGCCGAGCTCGGGGCCGACCGTCGCGAGGCGCTCGCGGGCGAGGCTGTGCGGATCGGCGGGGATGTGCAGCTCGCCGCCGATGAGGCGCCAGTGCCGCCCCGGCTGGCCGGGCCGCGTCACCTCTTCGAGCAGCCCCGCCCGGAGCCAGTGCCGCAGCACGTCGCGCACGAGGCGCGGGTTGCCGGCGGTGTGCTTGGCCAAGGACGAGCCCAGGGTGGGCTCAAGCGGCAGGTGCGCCTGCACCAAGGCCTCGGCGTCGGCGGGGCCCAGCGGGTCGATGAGCACCCGGCGGGCCGAGCGGTGGTGACGGGCGCGCAGCTCCAGCAAGCTGGCGCAGGGGCGCTCGGACCGCGAGGTGACGAGCACCAGGACCGGGGCGCTCCGGCCCATGATCTGCTCGATGATCTCCCAGCAGTCATCGTTTTCGTCGGCGAGGTCGGCGTCCTCGATCAGCAGCCAGGAGAGGCCCCGCCAGCTCCGGCGCAGCAGGTGCTCGACCATCATCTCCTGCACCGCGCTGCGACGGGGCGGCGGGCCGCCGGGCAGGGGCAGCAGCCACTCCACCACCCGCGCCGCGTCCGACTCCGCCACGCTGAGCTCGCAGCCCCGGTCGCGGGCCAACAGCCCGGCGAGGTCTTCGAGGTAGAGGTCGCGGTGCTCGCCGGGCCGAAGCACCCGACGCCAAGCCCCGCGGAGGCCAGCATCGGGGCCGTTCTTGACGGCGTACTCCATGCGCACGCCCTCGCCGACGCCCCGCTCCTCCATCGCCCGGACCAGCTCGTTGACCAAGCGGCTGCGCCCGGCGCCCTCGGGGCCCGACAGCTCGACCAGCAGCGGGCGACGGGTGCGCAGCACGGCACGGGCCGAGCGCCACAGCATGTCGAGCTCGGTGTCGCGGCCCACGAGCTGGATCTCGCGGTGGAGCAGCAGCTTGGGCGCCTGAGGCACCCGCCGGGGGGTGATGCCGATGAGGCCCAGCGGCGGATCGGCGTAAGGCGGCGGGCGGAGGTAGGCGCGGACCCCCGGGGGCGGCGCTTGGCCGGGGCGCCCGGCGGGGTTGGCGGCCGGCCGGACGAGGCGGCGGGCGGCGGGGCTCACCACGGTGGTGCGGCCCTCGGCGGCGACGGGCACCGCCTCCAGCGGCGGAAGCAGGCGCAGGGCGCGGATCACGTCGGCGGTGTAGTCGAAGCGGGCGCGGTAGTCCGGCTCCAACATCGGCAGCAGCACGTCGTCGAGGCCCTCGGGCACCACCATGCCGGGGCGCACCGGCACGGTCTTTGGCGGATGATCCCGCTCGTCGAGCGCGGTGACGGGGTCACGCGCGGGGTAGGGCAGCTCGCCGCTCACCAGCCGGTACAGCACCGCGCCCACCGAGAAGATGTCCGAGGCCGGGCACCAGAGGTTGTGCTGTCCGGTGAGGCGCTCGGGCGCCATGTACGAGACGGTGCCGATGACGCTTTTGTCGCCGTCGTCCTCGCCGTGAAGGGCCCGCGCCACGCCAAGATCAGCGAGCCAGAGCTCTCGGCCGCCGCGGAGCGCGGTGCGGTGCAGCAGCAGGTTGCCGAGCTTGATGTCGAGGTGCAAGATCCCGCGGCTGTGCAGGGCCGCGAGGGCCTCGAGGGTCTGAACGGTGAACTGCAGCAGCTCCGACCAGGGGATCGGGCCGCCCGCGAGGTCGAGCATCGAGCCGTCGCTCGCGAGGGCGAAGGCGAGGTAGCCGCTGCCATCGGGCGCGCGCCCCATGTCGTGCAGCGCGATGACGTTGGGGTGCACGACCCGGCTCGCCAGCACCGCCTCCCGCTCCAAGCTCGCGAGGAAGCCCGAGGAGTTGTTCTTGAGCACCTTGAGGGCCACGAGCACGCCCAAGGCCTCGTCTTGCACACGCCAGACGGTGCTCGCGCCGCCCGTGCCCAGCAGCGCGCGCTCCGGCGAAGGCCACAGCCGGTATCGACTCGGCAGCACCGGCAGGGGGTGTTCGCGCTTGCTCATCGGGGGCCTCGCCGGGGGAGCGGGGTGGAGATCGGGCGACATTCTGACCCGCCGCGCGCCAGCCCGACAAGGAGCAGCGGCGCTTCGGCGGGCGCGCCACGGCCGAGGCTGGCCGCCTGTGCGCGCTCCAGCGGAGCGGCCCGCGCCACGGCTAAGCGGGGGCCCGGCCGAAGCGGTGGTGCGGCAGCAAGGTCACCCGGTCCCGCAGGCTCGCCGGGAGGCGGCGCGCCAAGATCTGCTGGGCCGCCCGGAGCGGGTAGCGGGCCGAGAGGTGGGTGAGCAAGATCGCCTCGTTCTCGAAAAGGTCCGCCCGTTCAATAATCTCATCGAGGTGTACGTGGCCGAGCTTACGGGCGCCGGCCACCGAGACGGTGTCGTCCACAAAGGTGCACTCGAGGATCAGCAGGCGCGCCGTCCGAACCATCGGTTCGCGCTCCACCACGTCAATCACGGTGTCACCACAGAAGACGACCTCGAGGGCCTCCACCTCCTCGGCGATCACCTCCCCCGCCGCCTTGGCCGCGCGCAGCTCCTCGCCCGGCGCGCCTTGCCACTCGGGGCGCAGCCGGCTCCGGGTCTTGTAGAGGCCGTAGCCGACGGAAGGGACCCGGTGGATCGAACGGAAGGTCTGCGCCCGAAGCCCCTTTCCCAGCTGAATGTCCTCGCCGGGTCGCACCGGACGCAGCGCGCAGTCCAGCTCGCTGTGGTCGAGCTTGCGCCACACCTCCAGCAGCGCGCGCAGGGCCTCCTCGTTCTCCTCGGGGAACAGGTAGCGGGGCGGCGGGAGCCCATACAGCGAGCGCGTGGCGCAGTGGCTGACCACGGCGCCCATGTGGTCGATGTGGGCGTGGGTGAACAGCACGTCGCGCAGGCTCACCGCGGATGGCGGGCAGACGCCCATGTCAAAACACAGGCCAAAGCCTGGGAGTTGAATACAGGTCTCAAGGCCCGCCACGCTGAGGGCCTCGACCGCGGTGCCGGCGAGCTGGAGCATGCGGGGCCCTAACCTGCGCCCCCCGCGCGCCACCTCGGCCCCAGCACCGGCGGGTCGGTGCGCCCGCCACCGAAATATCGGTGGATCACCGGCCCATCGGTGTCCGGCCGCCGCCCAGCCCCCGCCTAGCCTGGCACAGGCCTTGCACTGTGGAGCGCGAACCCGGCCGGCCCGCAGCCGACCCCCACGCTCGCCCGCCGAGCACTGGAGCCCCCATGAGCAACACCCCCCACCCGTCCAAAGAAGGCACCACCGCCCCCTCGGTCCTGCTCCCGGTGCTCGGCGCCGCGGGCTGGAAGACCGTCGACACCGGCGCGCTGTTCGCCGGCCGCACGGTCGTCGTGTTCAGCCTGCCCGGCGCCTACACGCCGACCTGCAGCACCAGCCACGTGCCCCGCTACCAGGAGCTGCTGCCCACCTTCAAGGCCAACGGCGTCGATGAGGTGGTCTGCGTCTCGGTGAACGACACCTTCGTAATGACCGCCTGGCAGCGCGATCAGGCCGCCCCCGACCTGACCTTCTTGCCCGACGGCAACGGCAGCTTCACCGAGGCCATGGGCATGTTGGTGGACAAGTCCGCCATCGGCTTTGGAAAGCGGAGCTGGCGCTACTCGATGCTCGTCCGGAACGGCGTGGTGGAGAAGATGTTCATCGAGCCCGACGAGCCGGGCGACCCCTTCTTGGTCTCCGACGCCGACACCATGCTCCGCTACCTCAACCCCGACGCCAAGCCGCCCCTCGACATCTTGCTGCTCACCAAGCCCTTCTGCGGCCACTGCACGCGGGCCAAAGCGGCGCTGGCCGCCCGCGGCCTCGCCTACGACGAGCTGCCGAGCACGCCGCGGGCCCTGCGGGCGGTCTCGGCCACGCCCACCACGCCCCAGGTGTGGATCAACGGCCAGCACATCGGCGGCGCCGACGCGCTCATCGCCTACCTCGAGGCCACGACCGCCGGCTGATCCGCCGGGGCTTCAGTCCCAGCGGTGACCGAGGGCGGCGGCGACCACGGCAGCGGCGCGGTGCTCGGGCAGCTCGGCCATCAGGTCCGCCGCCCGACGCTCGGCCTCCTCGCGCTCCCCGAGGGCGAGCAGCGCCAGCACCTCTTCTTGGCGGAGCAGGGGCTGGACCACCTCGCCCTTCCAGGTGTACCGCTTGCTACGACAGAGCTCGAGCGCGAGGTCTGGCGCGCCAGCCCGGCGCCAGGCCTCGGCCGCCAGGGCGAGCAGGCGGACATCGTGCGAGACCTCCCGGAGGCTGGCCGTCGCGAACTCCGCCGCGGCCCGCGGCTCGTCGTAGGCCAACAGCAGCGCCACGCGCGCCACCGCCCGGTGGGCCGCCTTGCCCGAGCCCCGCTCGGCGATGGCCAACAAGACCTCGGCCTCGTCGAGCAGCCCCGCCTGGACGTCAATCTCGGCCTCAATCGCGCTGAGCGCGCCCCACACGACGGGCTCGGCGTCCACGGCCCAGCCCAGCTCGACGAAGCGGGCCGCGCAGTCGAGATCGTCGGCCTGCAGACAGTCGACCGCGCCCGCCGCCGCGATCCACCCGAGCCGACTCTGGCGCTCGCCCGAGACCAGCGCGGTCCAGCGCAGCGCCGCGGCCTCGCGCGGGCGGCCCGCATCCCGCAGGGCATCGGCGCGGGCAACGGACTGCATCACCACGAGGGTGCGCTCATCGGCCCCCTCAAACAGCTCGACGGCGCGCGGCCCGAGGCCCACGTCCGCGTAGGCGATGCCGGCCACCGCACGGAGCCGGGCGTGCTCGGGGTGGGCCTCAAGCATGGCCTCGAGCCGCGGGAGCACGCCCCGGGGGTGACCCCGGCCGACCTGGATCAACGCCCGCTGCAGGCCAGGGATGCGCTCGGCGGGCCATGCGGGGCCCACGAGCGCGGCGATCAGCAGAATCAGGTGCATCCGACCCTCTCGGGCCCGAGCCTAAAGTGGCCGGGCGGGCCAGGCCAAAGCGGCCGGGCCCAAAAAGGCGACACGCCCGCTGGGGGGAGACCCCAGGGGCGCGCGCATCATCCCACGATGCCGTGGGCGACGGACCTTAGAGGGTGCCGTAGCCGAAGGGGACGTAGTAGTAGGGAGCGCCCTCGCCCTGGGGGGCCTGGTAGTAGGTCCAGTCGCTGCCCTCAACGTAGGAGTAGCCCGCCGGGTAGGTGCCGTAGCCGTCGTAGGTGACCATCAGCGCATCGAAGGTGTAGGTCTCGATGGTGTAGCCGGGGTAGTGGCCGGCGTTGATGCGGATCGACAGGTACTCGTCGAGGCCGTCGCCGTAGCCGCACTCGTCGAAGTCGGGCGAGTAGGTCAGGTCGAAGCCGAACTCGCAGCCGTCGCAGGCGTTGGCGGCGCCGCTGGTGAGCCAGGTGCTGGAGCAGAGCACGCCGCCCTCGGTGTCGACGACCTGGATGCCGAAGGTGCCGCTGTAGTCGCCGCCGCCGCCGCCGTCCGCGCCGCCGTCCGCGGTGCCGTCCGCGGTGCCGTCCGCGGTGCCGTCAGCGGAGCCGTCGGCGGTGCCGTCGGTGGCGCCGTCAGCAGCGCCGTCGGCAGCGCCGTCGGCAGCGCCGTCGGTGGCGGCCGCGGTGTCGTCCTTGGCGTCAACTTCACAGCCAACGGCGAAGGCGCTGAGGCCGGCCGCGA
>CANHON010000226.1 GCA_947462115.1 Deltaproteobacteria bacterium
CGACGGCGCCGCGGCGGGGGCCCAATGAGCGGCGAGCTCGACCTGAACGCCCTCGTGAAGGCTGTTGTCGCGCGGATCGGCGAGCCCCGCGAGCGCCCGCCCACCCTGCCCGCCGCGCCGCTGGGCGTCTACAAGACCGTAGATGACGCGGTGGCCGCTGCTTCGGTGGCCCAGCAGGTCCTGGTGGCCCTGCCGCTGGAGAAGCGGCGGGAGATCATCGCGAACATTCGGCTGCGGGCCGCCCAGAACGTCCACAACTTGGCGCAGATGGCCCACACCGAGACCGGCCTTGGCCGCGTGGAAGACAAGGTCAAGAAGAACCTGTTGGTCATCCACCGCACGCCGGGCCCGGAGATCCTGGAGCCGAGCGCCATCACCGGCGACGACGGCCTCACGCTCATCGAGCGGGCGCCCTACGGGGTCATCGCCGCGATCACACCGAGCACCAACCCCACCGAGACCATCCTCAACAATGGCATCGGCATGGTCTCCGGCGGCAACGCCGTGGCCTTCAACGTGCACCCCGGCGCCCGCAATTGCAGCGCCTGGGTCGTCGATCTCATCAACCGCGCCACGGTGGAGGTCGGGGGCCCGGTCGATCTGATGACCTGCGTGGCCCAGCCGACCATCGACACCGCCAACCAGATCATGCTCCACAAGGGCACGAAGCTGGTGGTCGTCACTGGCGGCGGGGCGGTGGTCCAGGCGGCCATGCGCTCGGGCAAGCGCTGCGTGGCCGGCGGCCCCGGGAACCCCCCGGTGGTGGTCGATGAGACCGCCGATCTCGACCGGGCGGCCCGCGGCATCGTGCTCGGCGCGAGCTTCGACAACAACATCATCTGCGTAGACGAAAAAGAGGTCTTCGCGGTGCATGGGGTGATGGACGAGCTGCTCGACCGGGTCGAGAAGCTCGGCTGCGTGCGGCTGCGCAACCACCAGATCACCCGCTTGGAGAAGCTGCTCCTCACCCCCGACCGGCAGCACGTGAACCGGCAGTGGGTCGGCAAAGACGCCTCGGTCTTCCTCAAGGAGATCGACGTCCACTTCCGCGGCGACCCGCGGCTCATCGTCTGCGAGGTCGAGGCCGACCACCCCTTCGTGCAGCACGAGCTGTTGATGCCGGTGCTCCCCTTCGTTCGCGTGAAAGACGTGCACGAGGGCATTGACCTCGCGGTCGAGGCTGAGCACGGCTACCTGCACACCGCCAGCATGTACTCGCGCAACCTCGACGCCCTGCACCGCATGGCCCGGGCCTTCGGGGGCAGCATCTTCGTCAAGAACGCGCCCCACGTCGCTGGTCTCGGCTTTGGTGGTGAGGGCTACACCAGCTTCACCATCGCCTCGCCCACCGGGGACGGCCTCACCACCGCCCGCACGTTCACGCGCGAGCGCCGCTGCACCCTGGCCGGATACTTCCGCATCGTCTAGGTCAGACACTGGAGCCAAGGCATGGCCGACGAGGCCCTCGCGCTGCTGGAGCTCGACGCCGTCGCGTCGGGCTTGCGCGCGCTCGACGCGATGGTCAAGCGGGCCCCGGTGCGGGTGCTGGAGGCCAACCTCGTCGAGCCAGGGCGCTTTTTGGTGCTGTTTTGCGGCGGCGTGGCCGAGGTCGAGGAGGCCCGCGCGGCCGGGGTCGAAGCCGCGGGACCGGCCCTGCTGCACCAGCTTCTGCTGCCCCTGGCGCACCCGAGCCTGTTGGCGGGCCTGCGGGGCGCGCTGAAGGTGGGCTCGGAGGCCGAGCTCGACTGCCTCGGGGTGATCGAGGGGGCGGCGATCGCCCCGACCCTCGCGGCCCTGGACCGCGCGCTGAAGGACGCCGAGGTCCACCTGTGCGGCCTGCGGGTCCACGGCGGCCTCGGGGGGCGCGCCTACGCGGTGGTCCACGGCGCCCAGCACGACGTGGAGGCCGCCCTCGAGGTGGCGGAGGCCGCGCTGCGGGCCGCGGGGGCCTTGCACCGCGTCGAGCGCATCCCCCGGCCGCACCCCGAACTATTGCCCTTCTTGCTGCGCCGCCCGCCCTTCTCGGTGGGATCGGAGGTTTAGTGGAGCTCGCGCGCGTGCTGGGCCGGGTGGTCTGCTCGGTCAAATCGGAGGGCCTCGAAGGGGTCCGCCTGCTGCTCATTCAGCCGCAGGACGCCCAGGGGCGCGCCCAGGGCGACGCGCTGGTGGCCGCCGACGCGCTGTGGGCCGGCCCGGGGGATCTCGTGAGCTGGACGGCGGGCCGCGAGGCCGCCCTGACGCTCCCCCAGACCTTCGTGCCGGTGGACTGCGCGGTGATCAGCATCGTGGACCAGGTCTGGTCCGACCGGAGGCACCTGTGATCCTCGCCCGCGTCGTGGGCAACTGCGTGAGCAGCGTGCAGCACCCTTCTTTCGACGGGCGCACCGTGCTGGTGCTCCAGCCGGTGGCCACCGACACCCACACCCCCCTGGGCGGCGAGTTCATGGCGGTGGACGCGGCCCAAGCCGGCCCCGGCGACCTCGTGCTGGCGGCCCGCGAGGGGAACACCGCCCGGCAGGTGCTGGGCGCGGGCGACGAGCCGCTGCACGCCGTCGTGATCGGCGTGGTGGACGAAGTTCACCTCGGCGCTCCAGCCGGTGGCGCATGAGCCTGCCCACCGAAGAGACCCTCCGCTGCGCCCTGGCCGCCGCCGCCCGGGCCCTGCACGCCCGCGGATGGGCCGCCAACCACGACGGCAACGCGACGGCGCGCCTGGGCGACGGCCGGCTGCTCTGCACCCCCACCGCGATGTCCAAGGCGGAGGTGCAGCCCGAGACCCTGCTGGTGCTCGACGCCGATGGCGCGGTGCTCTCCGGCAGCCGACGCCCCATGGGCGAGCTGCACCTGCACCGGGCCGCCTACGCCGCGCGGCCGGACATCGGGGTGGTCCTCCACAGCCACCCGCCCCACCTCTGCGCCTTCGCCTGCGCTGGGATCGCCCTGCCGCACCCATTTTTGGCCGAGGCTGTCGTGAGTCTGGGCGCTGAAGTGCCCTGGGTGCCGGCCGCGGCGCCCGGCGACACTGCGCTGGACGCCGGGCTTCAAGCGGCGCTGCAGAAGGCGGACGTGGTGGTGCTGGGCGGGCACGGGCTCCTCACCGTCGGCGGCAGCCCGGAGCAGGCCCTGTTGCGGATGGAGCTCGTGGAGCACCTCGCGCGCATCGCGTGGCTGGCCTTGCCGATGGGCGGCGTGAAGCCCCTGGCCGAGGCCCTGGTGGCGAGCCTGAGCGCCAAGGGGAGACCAGCCTCGGTCCCCAGCTTTGGGGAGGCCCCGACGGCGGGGGCGAGCAAGCCCGCAGACCCTTGGCGCGCGGCCGAGCTGCCGGCGGCGCGGCCGGACCCCCGGCAGGTCGTCGTGGACGCGCTCCGGCGCTTCGGCGGCTGAAGCGCCCGCCGGGCTGCGCTCTAGTTGGCGGTGCAGCTGGCCTTGAGCTTCTCGACGGTCGCGGCGCCGATGCCGCTGATCCGGGTGAGCTCGTCGCAGCTCGCGAAGGGGCCCTTGGCGCTCCGGTCGGCCACGATGGCGGCGGCCTTGGTCGCCCCGATGCCCGGCAGCGCGTCGAGCTCCTCTGCGCTCGCCTTGTTGATGTTCACGACGGGCCCGGCGGGCGCGCTGGCCTCGGCCTCGGCCTTGGGCGCGGGCGCCGCGCGGCTCACGCTGCCGTCCCCGAGCTCGACGAGGGGCCGCAGCTTCTCGACGGTGGCGGGGCCGATGCCGCTGACGTTGGCGAGGTCGTCCACCGAGGCGAAGGCGCCGTGCTCGCTGCGGTAGGCGATGATCGCTGCCGCTTTGGCGTCGCCGATGCCGGGCAGGGTCTTGAGCGCCTCGGCGTCGGCGGAGTTGACGTTGACGCCGGCCCAAGCGACGCCGATCAGGTTCCACAGCAGGGCGAAGATCATCAGCAAGCGGGGCATGGTGCGCTCCAGTTCAGAGGTCGATCACGTCAGGGAGGGCGTGCTGGGCGGCGAGGCGGGCCATGCGCTCCGCGGCGGCCTGGGTGTCGCGGGCCTCGACGCCCAGCGTGAGGCGGCTCCCCTCGACGAGGCCCGGCGGGAGGGCCGCCACCGGCACCTCAAAGGTGAGCTCGTTGAACAGGACGACGGCGAGGTCGCCTTCGATGCGGTCGACGATCCAGCTCATGGGGGCTCCGCGGGGGCTCAGGGGTGCGCTTCGGCGTGGGCTTTGATCGCGGCGACGGTCGCCGGGCCGATGCCGGGGACGGCGGCGACCGCGTCAAGCTCGGTGAAGGCGCCGTTCTTCTCCCGCCAAGCGACGATGGCCGCGGCCTTCTTGGGGCCGATGCCCGGCACCGACATGAGCTGCTCCACGCTCGCGCCGTTGATCCAACTGGCGCTCGGGGTGAGCGCGCCCAGGGCTGTTTTGGCGGTGGCGGCCGCCGCGGGGGGCGCGGGGCGCTCGTGCAGGCCGGCGGCGGCGAGGGTCACGGCGCCGGCGGCCGCGGGGGCAGCGGTCGGGAGCGCGGCGGGCGGACGGTGCTTGACGTCCAGGGCCGCGATGCCCTCGGCGGGGGCGCTGTCGAAGGGGGCGGGCGCGACGGAGGCGCCCGGCGGCAGCGGCTTGGGGCCCTGCCGCTCCACCACCACCTCGACGGTCTTGCCGTCCGAGAGCATCCGCACGGTACCCTGTTGATCCGTACGGAAAATGTGGGCGCCCGACTGCGCGAGGCGCTCCAGGGTGACCGCGGTGGGGTGGCCGTAGCGGTTGTCTGCGCCGGCGCTGATGACGGCGATCTCGGGCTGCACCGCCTTGAGGAAGGCGTGGCTGCTCGCGTAAGCGGAGCCGTGGTGGGCCACCTTCAGCACCTTGCAGGGTGGGAGCTGGGCCTTGAGCAGCCGGTGCTCGGTCTCGGCTTCGGCGTCGCCCACGAACAAGAAGCAGTTTTTTCCGTGGGTGACGCGGGTGATGATCGAGTTGGAGTTCAGGTCGGACCGGGTGTTCCGCAGGAGCGGGTCTTCGGGGCCGAGGAGCTCCACCCGGACGCCGTCGTCGAGGTTGAAGGTCTGGCCCTTTCGGCCCGGCTTGTAGGCGATGCCCTTGGTCTCGACGAGGCGCATGACCTCGGCGTAGGTTCCGGTCTCGTGCGGGAGGCCCTGGTCGAAGTAGAAGCGCGTGGTCACCGCCTCGAGCACCTCGTCCATCCCGCCGATGTGGTCGGCGTGGTTGTGCGTGCCGATGACGAGGTCGAGCTGGCTGACGGACCGCGCGGCGAGCATGGGCACCACGTCGCGCTTTCCAGTCCCGGCGTCGATGAGGATCGACTTTCCGGCGGGGGTGCGGATGAGGATGCTGTCGCCTTGGCCGACGTCGAGCACCTCAACCGTGAGCGTGCCTGCGTTCGCCACCATGTGCAGGGCGCTCAACAGGAGCAGCCAAAGGCTCATCAGATCACCGTCCTGGGCGGGGCGGGGTCAGCGGCCGGGCCCCCGGTCGGAGCGCCGGCCCGCGGGGCGCTCAGTCGAGCTTGGAGAACCAGAGCGTACGATCCGTGTAGTTGTACGAGGCGGCCCAGTTGTTGCCGCCGGTGCTCAGCACTTCGTTGTGGAAGCCGAGCGCGCCCTGGTCCCCGGTGATGAGCTCGTTCTGCCAGGCGTCGGCGCTGCGGTAGGCCCGCCGCATGTCGTTGTTTTTGCCGTCGTGGTACAGGATCTGGATGGTCGAGCCGCTGATGAGCAGGGCGGTGTCGGCGCCGACCGTCTGGCCGTTGTCCACCACCTCGGCGGTGAAGCCGCCGGGCGCGCCGCTGGCGTACTTGAGGTCCTCGTTGCCGAGGTCGTGGTAGGTCAGGTGCACGGTGCCATCGACGATCTGCATGTCCGACCAAGCGCCGACGTCGCCCTCGGCGTCCACGATCTCCGGGGTCCAGGCGCCGGCCGTACCGACCGCGAGCTTGAGATCACCGTTGGCGACGTCGTAGTAGGAGACGTACTCCACGCCGTTGAGGATGCGCAGGCGGGGGAACTGCCCGACGTTGGCCTCGGCCGCGGCCTCGCCCTCGGTGGTGGCCGGCGGGGTGCCTTCGTCGGCGACCGCGGCCGTAAAGGCGCTGCCGTTCCAGCGGGCGATGCGCAGGTGTTTTGCGGCGGCGTCGTAGTGGGCGATCACCGGGTTGCCCGAGGCGTCCAGGGCGATGGAGCTGAACAAGCCGCAGTCTGGGGTGGGCCCGGCGCAGCCGTCGGCGACCCCGTTGGTCCAGACGCCGGCGGTGTCGCGGCGGGCGTAGCGCAAGGTCTTGTTTTGGTTGTCCCGGTAGGAGAGCCAGACCTCGTCGTTCGCGGCCACCGCCAAGCTGGTGTACTTGCCGCGATCGCCCGCGTCGAGGCCGGCGTCATCGGCGTAGCCATCGGGCTCTTCGTGGGCCCAGCCCACCGATCCATCGGCCTTGACGGTGCCGATGGCGAAGCCCGCCGCCCCGGCGGTGGCGTCGTAATAGGCGAGCGCCGGCCGACCGTCGCGCATCGCCGCCATGCTCAACCACTGCCCCCAGTCGTTCTCGAAGACCGGCTCGGGCTCCGGCTGGAGCTCGTCGGTGTCATCGGGGTCCTTGGCGATGATGTTGTTTTCGCTCTGGCAAGAGGCGCAGCCCTGGAGGGAGGGCAGGGCGACCGCGAGGAGCAGGGCGCCGAGCCCGAGGGAGGGCCCGCTCGCGTTCGGGGCGCGGGTGGCGGGGATGACAGCCATAGAAGACCTCCGGAGGCTTAGCGGCGACGGGCCCAAAGGCGCGAATCTTGGGGAGGACTTGGGATCACCGCGGGCGGGTGTAGCCCGCGCCGCGACCGATCGGGCCGCCCAGCGGAGGCACTATGCCACGTTCGGCGCCGCTCCGCTCGCGCGCGCACCGGCCGCAAGAGGGTGTCAGCCGGGCCTCGGCGCGATAAGCGCGGGCGCACAGCGATGAGCGGGGGCCTCTGGGTCCGCTCGGCTGGTCCGCTCTCGTAGCTCAGCCGGATAGAGCAGCAGTTTCCTAAACTGCAGGCCACAGGTTCGAATCCTGTCGGGGGCACCACTTTTCACCTGAAGGGGCGCGCGTCGGGCGCAGCGGCGGCGCGCGTCTCGCCCTGCGCTCGCCGCCCCGCACCCAGCTCCCCCCACAAATCTCTCCCCAGGGGCTTGACCTCAAGCCCCGCGCCGCATAGGTCGGCGGGGCCAAAGGGGGGCTGGCCGCGGTCATCTCCCCACCCCAGAACGCCGCCGCTCGCGTACCCACGCGGCTGTTGCGCTCGCCGGAGGTCTGGGGTCGGCGCCCGCTCATTCGTGAGCTGTGCGGGGTGGAGCAGTCCGGTAGCTCGTCGGGCTCATAACCCGAAGGTCGTCGGTTCAAATCCGGCCCCCGCATCCATCTTGTTGATTAGGTCGTTCTCCGTGCGCTCTGCTGTTGACGCGTGTCCCTCACCGGAGGGCGCGTGAGGCCGGGTGCTTGTGC
>CANHON010000227.1 GCA_947462115.1 Deltaproteobacteria bacterium
CAGCACCGTTGATCTGCGGGTGGACTACCTGCTGCCGGCGGAGACCGGACGGCCGCTGTTCGCCGACGCCCGCCTGCTCCGCGCCGGCGGCCGGAGCTGCATGGCCGAGGTCAACGTGCACCACGGTGATCCCAACAAGCCGGTCGCGCGGGGCGCGGCGGTCTTCAACGTGCTCCGCCGCAGCGAGCCGGCCTGAGCCATGAGCGTCCACAGCCTCTATGGGCCGATTCAAGCGGCGCTCTCCGAACGTCCGCTGCTGCTGGTCTGGCCCCGGGTCGGCGCCGCGGCGGAGGTGGTCGCGCAGCTCAACGGGCTCGGCGCCACGGTGCTCGGCGTCGCGGGCGTGGTGCGCGGCCGCAGCGACCTGCCCGCGGGCTTGCCGACGCTCGCCCTCACCGATGCTGGTGCCGAGGCCGACGCGGCGGGGCCGGACTTCATCCGAGAGTTCCAGCGCTACGAGCGGAGGATGGCCGCCGGGAGCGACGCGCTGCAGGGATTTTTCGACAGGCTCGACCCCCAACGCCAGGCCCGGGTCCTCGCGCCGAGCGCCGCCGAGCTCGCCGCGGTCTGCGACCGACCGGTCTGGGGGACGGTGGACCCCGTCGCCCGGCGGGCCTTGGAGGACAAGACCACCATCGACGCGCTCTGGGACGCGCTGGGCTGCGCGCGGGCGCCGAGCGCGGTCGTGCCCCTCGCCGAGGCGGAGCGGGCGGCCGCTGACCTCGATCGGGGCGGAGGTACGGTCTGGGCGGGCGACAACACCACCACCATCGAAGGCGGCGCCATCACCACCCGCCACGTCTTCGATCGCGTGTCCAAAGAAGCCGCCATCACGCTGTTCTCTCCGCGGTGCGCCTCCGTTCGGGTGATGCCCTACATCGCGGGGGTGCCCTGCGCGATCCAAGCGCTCTGCACCCCGAGCGGCGTGGTCGCCCTGCGTCCGATGGAGATGCTGGTGCTGCGCGAGCCCACCGAGGGCCGCTTCGTGCTCTGCGGCATGTCCACCCAGTGGGATCCCAGCTGGGAGGCCCGGGCCGCGATGCGCAGCCTGGCGCATCGGGTCGGGGCGCACCTCCACGCGCGGTGGGGCTGGCGAGGCGGCTTCTCGATCGACGGCATCCTCGACCCTGAAGGCAGCTTTTGGCCCACCGAGCTCAACGCCCGGTACAGCGCCGGCCTGAGCCTGCTGGAGACGGTGCTGCCCGGGCCCCCGCTGCAGTTCATCGACCGGGCCCTGCGGGCGGGCGCCGACCTGCCGATCGAGGCGGCGGCCCTGGAGCGCGCGCTGCTCCCCGCCGTCGATCACCGGCGGGTGATCTCGGCCCGGCTGCACCACCTCCCGATGCCCCCCGAGGGCGGGGCCACCCTCCGCCTCGCCCCCGACGAGGCCGGCGTTTGGGTCGAGGCGCCCACGGCGACCCGCAGCCCCGCGACCCTGCGCTGGACCGACACCGGCACCCACGGCGTGCTGACGCTCGACCCAGAGCCCAGCTTGATCCGGCGGGGTCCCCCGCTCGGTCCGCGCTTCGCCGAGGCCCTGGCCGCCGCTGAAGCCCGGTGGGGGCTCGGCCTGCCGCCGCTGCGCTCCCCCGCCGCCGAGGCCCTCAAGGGCTGAGGAGGGGCGCCTCGGCTTCCAGCCCGCGCCAGTCCATCGCCGCGGCGAGATCGAGGAAAGCCCGCACCTTCGGGTCGAGGTGGGCCCGGTCCGGGAAGACGACCATCAGCCAGGCGTCCAGCTCCAAAACACCGTCGAGCACGCCGATCAGCCGCCCCTCGGCGAGGTGGGGCATGGCCATCGGGCGCGGGATGAGCGCGATGCCGTGTCCGGCCAAGGCGAGGTGAAGGAGCAGCTGCACGTCATTGGAGGCGACCCGACCGCTGACGGGCACCGCGCCCCCCGCCTTGAGCGGCCAGGCGCGCACTGGCCGCTCGCCGCGCTCAAAACCACGCAGACACTCATGGCCGCCCAGCTCATCGGCGCGGGTGGGCAGGCCCCGGGCCGAGGCGTAGGACGGGGCGCAGACCGCTACGCCGCCGGAGCGCAGCAGCCGCCGTGCGATGAGGCCGCTGTCCCGCGGCGGGCCGGCGCGCAGGGCGAGGTCAAAGCCCTCCGCCACCAGATCGACGTGCCGCGTGCCGGTCACCACCTCCAGCTCCACCGCCGGGTGAGCCGTCACGTAGCTGGACAGCAGCCGGCCAAAGAACCCGAGCGGGTCCGCGGGCGGCGCGCTCACCCGCAAGAGGCCGCGGGGCACGTCATCGGCACGCCGGAGCTGCTCGCCGAGCTGGCGCGCCTGACCGACGAGCAGGCTCGCCCGCTCATACAGCTCGCGGCCCGCGGCCGTCGGCGTGGGCTGGCGGCTATGCCGGTGAAGAAGGCGCTGCCCGAGGCGATCTTCGAGGACCTTGAGGCGGCGGCTGAGGCTCGGGCGCGGGATCCCCACCCGCCGGGCGGCGGCCGAGATGCTGCCCTCTTCGATGATCGCCACGAACTCTTCCAGCCCGAAGAACAGGCTGGCCCCCGCTGCGGCCTCAGCGCCCCCGCCGCGCTCAGCTGTGCGCTCCATGGACAGCTCCTGTGCAGCGCCGACGGCTCCCCGCGCGCCGCCCGCAGCCTAAGGTGTCCGGGCCACTCCAACCCCCGGACCACACCATGTCAGATCCCACGCAGAGCAAGGGCAAGACCATCGCCTACTGGGCCCTCACCGGCCTTTTCGCCTTCGGCATCTCCGGCTCCGGCGCCATGAACCTCAGCCGCGCCCCGGAGATCATGGAGGCCATGGCCCACCTCGGCTACCCCGCCTACTTCCCGTTGATCTTGGGCACCTGGAAGCTGCTCGGCGCCGGCGCCCTGCTCGCGCCCGGCACCCCCCGCCTCAAGGAGTGGGCCACCGCCGGCTTCACCTTCGCGCTGACCGGCGCCTCGCTCAGCCACCTGCTCGCCGGCGACCCCGTCAGCAACGCCGTGGCGCCCCTGGTGCTGCTCGGCATCTGCTTGGGCTCTTGGGCCCTGCGCCCGGCCAGCCGACGCCTCAGCGCCTGAGCCCCGGTCTGCTCCAGCCTGCCGACCCCAACAAAAGCGGTCGGCCGGCAGAACGGGCTGCCGCCGCGGCTTGCCGCGCCAGCATCGGGTTGATTACGCAGATCGAGCCCCAGCCGGCGGCCGCTTCGGTCGCTCCGCGGGCCCACCTTCGAGGTGGAGGAGCACCCCTATGATCAAGAAGCTTTTCTCGGTGGCCCTGGCGGTCGGCACCCTCTCCCTGATCGGCTGCGGCGACAAGGACTCCGGCGAGGACGGCGCCGATGGTAGCAGCGGCGGCAACGCCTGCAGCGACTACACCGCCGCCATCATCGAGTGCTACAACGAGGCCGGCGTGGACGCCGCTGCGCTCGGCATCACCGACACCTACTGTGATGCCTACGCCGGCAACACCTCCTACAACGCCATCTTCGAGTGCTACATCGACGCGATCTCCTCGGCCGACTGCTCGACCCCCGAGGGCATCACCGCCCTGAGCGAGTCCTCGGCCGCCTGCGCCGCGGGCTGAGGCCCAGCGCTGCCCAGGCAGCCGGACACCCCCGCCAGCTTGGGCTGAGCGGGGGTGTTTTCGTCAGCGCAGCGGGCTCCGGCGATGGCGAGCGGGCCGGCCCCTCAGGCAACCCCGAACACGCCGATCCAGGCCCGACGCCACCGGCCCGAGGTGTTCGGTCGGCTGCAGTGGAGCACCTCACCGCTGTGCACCAGCACGTGCCCCCGCGGGACCGTCGGCTGAACGGCGGGGCGCGGGGGGCCGCCGCGCCGGTGGCTGCCGGGCTGGTACGCGAGGCCGCCGCTGGTGGGCTCCAGCGGGTCGAGCGCGAGCCAAACCGCCACCGCCGGCAGCTCCGCGGGGAAGGGCCAGGTGGGCCGGTCGCTGTGCCAGGGCAGGCCTGCGCCCACCACCGGCGGCTTCAGCACGAGGTGGGCCCACAGGCAGCGCGCGGGCGCGCCCCCCAGCGCCGCCTCCGCCAAGCGGACCAAGGGGGGCGCGGCGGCCAAGGAAGCGAAGGTCTCGTCCCACAGCTCGGGATCGGGGATCTGGGTCACGCGGGCCGCCCAGTCTTCGAGCCGCGCCATGCCCGAGGCGGCGAAGGCGGCCTCCACCACGCGGTCGCCGGCGGCAGCCACCCCCGCGACCCCCTCTGGCTCCAAGGCAGGGCCCGCGCAGACGAAGCCGTCGGCGGCCCAGCCCGCGGCGTCGAGGGGCGCGGGGGAAGCGCAGCCCGGCAGGAGCGGGGCGGGGCGCCTCGGCGGTGGCGACCACGCCGGGCCTGCGGGACCGGGCAGCTCCGCCCGCAAAAAGGCCGCAGCATCAGTGATCTCGCCCCGCTCCGCGGCCGCGTACAGGCCTTCCGAGCGGCGGAGCAGGGCGAGCCCCGCTTCATCCAGCGGTCCGTGCTCACGCATCGCGGGCCCCCCGCGGGCGCTGCAGCAGCTGGACCTCCACGCCGCCACGCGCCTGGGCCGCCGCCGCAGGGCTCAAGTTCACCGCCAGCAGCAGCGGGCCCGACAAGCCCGGGGGCACCAAGCCCTCCGACCCGAGGAAGAAGGTCCGCCCGCCGACCTGACCCACCAGCGCGCCGCTCGGGGCGCCAGGGAGGGGAGCGCCGGGGCCCGCCGCGACCCCGTCGCCGTCCGGGTCGGCCGGCCACGCCCGCCCGGTCTGCACGAGGCCCCAGGCGAGGCACAGGTGATCCCGGTCGGGCTCCACCCCTGGCGCCGGCACCCAGCCGGCGTCGGCGGGCACGCTCACCCAGCCCACCGGCTCGGGCGGCTGGAGGCCCGCCCCGGCGGGGCCTGCGGGCTCATCCGGGGAATCGGAGGGCTCCGCAGGCGGCGCGCCCCCCGCCGGGCCCGACGGAGCCGAATCACGCCAGGGCAGCTCCCTCGACCACGGGTCGTCCGCCTCGGGCGCCTCTCCGCAGTCGGGGCAAGCCGGGCACTGGGGCGGGGGATCGCCGGGCCGGCGCGGGGGCTCCTCTTCCTTCTTCATTTGAGCCGCGTAGGTGCGGTCGCGGCGGCGCGCCCCGGCCAGCACCACCAGGGATGCGCCCAGCAACATCAGGGGGATCCCAACCGCCCCGGCGCCGCAGGCGGAGGCGCAGAGGCCCACCACGCCCAGGATCAACCCGAACAGGATCATCGCGCCGGTGGCGAGAATACCGAGCGCCACGTCGGCCTCGTTGGGAGGCGCCGCGCCCGAGCGGCCGGACGCTGTTGCAGAGGCGGAGGCGGAGGCGGAGGCGGCCACCGCCTCCACCGGCACGCCCAAGGCGGCGGCCCGGTTCGGATCGAGCGTGAAGGTCCGTGCGAAGGCATCGGGGTCGGCGGCGAGGTGCTGCGCCAAGGCCTCGGCCTTGCGGGTGCGGCGGGCGAGCCGCCGGGCGTGGGCCCTCAGGCTCCCCGGCGCGGGGTCGTCGAGCACGCCCGCGAGCGCCGCGTCGATCTGCGCCCGGCGCGAGGCCCGGGTGTTCGCCCCCCTCAACCCGATGCGGAGGGCCCCGAGCATCCCCCGCACGTGGCGCCCCTCGAGGTCACCTCGATCCCCGCCAGGGGCCAGCCAGGTCTCGATGGCCGCGGCGCTCAGCCGACCGCAGCGGCCGGTGGCGGCGAGCACCTCACGCCACAGCGCTTGAAGCGGCGGCTGGGCCTGCACACCGGCGTCGAGCAGCTCCAGCTCCTTGAGCACATCGAGGGCGCCGACCCCCTGACCGATGAGCTGGAGGGGCTCGGGCGCGGTCGCGGCCTCCTCGCCGAGCACGCCCTCCAAAAAGGCGCTGCTCTGCGTCGCCCAGCGGTCGCGGAGCCCCGCCGCCAGCGCCGCCCCGCCGGGGTCCTGCGCCCCCAGCGCCTCGGTGGGCAGCGCGGCCGCGGCCCCGATCACCGGCGCCACCTGCAAGATCGTCCTTCGGCTCAGGTCCAACGCACACCCCCCAGCGAGGCCCGTCGCGGCCAACTCGCGAGAATTACCTTCAAGTCGATACTTTCACCAAACCCGTGCTGAACCCCGGCGCCCTGGGCCTCAGGCCTCGGCGGGGCGCAGCGCCCCCCGCAGCACCTGGACCTCCACGCCGCCGCGGGCCTGGGCCGCCGCCGCGGGGCTCAGGTTCAGCGAGAGCAGCAGGGGGCCCGACAAGCCTGGGGGCACCAAGCCCTCCGACCCGAGGAAGAAGGTCCGCGCCCCCACCCGGCCCACCAGCCCGCCGCTCGGGGCGCCAGGGAGCGGAGCGCCGGGGCCCGCCGCCACCCCATCGCCGTCCGGGTCGGCCGGCCACGCCCGACCGGTCTGCACCAGGCCCCAGGCGAGGCAGAGCTGCTGCTGGGCCGGATCCACCGCCGGAGCCCCCACCCAGCCGGCGTCGGCGGGCACGCTCACCCAGCCCACGGGCTCCGGTGCGGTCAGGATCTGACCGAAGCGCTCGCCAGGCGGAGCGGCGATCGCGGCCTCGGGCTTGGGGCAAGGCGGACAGGGGGGACAGGCGGGGGCGACCCCGGGCGCCTCGTCCGCCGCGTCTTCGGCGTCCCACTTGCGGAGCAGCATGCGCCGGCCCACCACGCTGAAGGTCACCAACACCGCCCCGAGCAAGAAGGCGACGATGCCGACCGCCCCGCCGTCGCACAGCAGCAGGCAGAGCCCGACCACCGCGACCAAGAAGCCAGCCACCGAGACCACGCCCAGCGCGAGCATCCCGAGCACGCGCCCCACGTCGTAGTCTGCCTCCTCGCCCGCACCTTCGCCGGCGCTCGTGCGGGGGGCTGCGGCAGCGCTCAGGGTCGCGGCGTCGAGGCCCATCGCCGCGGCCCGGGCCGGCTCGAGGCCGAAGGTGCGGGCGAAGGCCTCGGGATCGGCGGCGAGGTGGGCAGCCAAGCGCTCCGCCTTTCGGGTGCGGCGGACCAGGCGTCGCGCCTCGGCGCGGAGCCGCCCCGGCTCGGGATCATCCAACAGCTCCGCGAGCGAGCGATCGACCAGCTCGCGGCGCGCGGCCCGGGTCTTCGCGCCCCGCATGCCGATGCGAAGGGCGCCCATCGCGCCCCGCACATGCCGCCCAGCCGGGTCGTCCGCGTCGCCGCCGGGGGCCAGCCAGGCCTCCATGGCCGCGGCGCTCATCTGGCTCGACCGTCCGACCGCGCTGAGCACCGCCCGGAACAGGCGCTGCAGCGGGGGCTGCACCTGGGTGGCGGGCTCCAGCAGCTCGATCTCCTTGACCACGTCGAGGGCGGCCACCCCCTCGGCGATCACCGCCAGCTCCGCGGGCGCGGACTCGGCAGGCTGGCCCAACACGCCCTCCAAAAAGGCCCGCCGCCCCTCGGCCCACCGGGCGCGCAGCGAGGCGGCCAGCTCCGCTCCAGGCACCACCGGCGCCGCCAGCGCCCCCACCGGCAGCGC
>CANHON010000228.1 GCA_947462115.1 Deltaproteobacteria bacterium
GATCGTCGGGAGCTCGGCGTAGTAGGGCAAGATCCCGGCGGCGTGCACCGCCAGCCATCGGTCGTGGGGGACGAGCTCGCGCAGGCGCAGACCCGCCTCGCGGCGGTCCACGAAGTCGGCGGAGAAGCGCTCGGCGAAGGCCGCCATCGACTGCCAGCCCGGCGAGGCCCAGACCAGGCCGAGGGCCACCACCGTGAGGCGGCCCACCGGCGGCAAGCGCGAGAACAGCGCCCTGGACAGCACTGCCATCGGCACGAGCAGCGGGATCAAGAAGCGCCCGGTGCCGTTGAAGTCGCCGCCGACGAGCAAGATGTAGAGCAAAAAGAAGCCGATGAGCACCAGCGCCGGGCGCCAGGGGCCGGCGTCTTCGGCGGGCGGTCGGGCCGCGCCCTTGCGGGCCTGGGCGCCCATGATCAACAGGCCCGCCCCGAGGGCCGCCGCGACGAAGATGGGGAGCGCGGAGGAGGCACCCTCGCCAATGTACCGGAGTCCTCGCAGCAGTGCGCCGCCCGCCACGCCCTCACCCGCGCCGACCTTGGCGTGGAAGGTGTTGGGCAGCAGCTCCCCGTAGTAGGCGAGGCGGAAGGCGACATGGGGCACCGTCATCGCCAAAAAGCCACCCAGGGGCCACTTTTCGCGCCGAAACAGCCACAGGATGCCGAAGACCGCGTAGCCCTCGGGCCGCGTCAGCGCCGCGAGGCCGGCGAAGGCCCACCAGCCCTTGCGCCCCTCGAGGGCCAGGGCCACCAACACAGCGTACAGCACCGTCTCCAGGCCCTGAACCGCCTCGAGGGCGAGGCCGGGGAAGCAGGCCACCAAGGCCGCCGGGCGCCAGTCTCGCCCGCCCAGCCGCCACGCGGTCACGAGCAGCGCGGCGCTGAGGATGTAGCCGTAAGCGGTGCTCACCGGCCCCGGATCGACGCCGGCCAGCTCCGTGGGCACGAACAGCAGGGTCCACAAGAAGTTGGTGTAGCCCTCGACCACCTCGCCGGGGTTGTAGACGAAGCCGAGGCCGCGCGCGAGGTTCTGCGCGTAGCGGAACGAGATGTAGGCGTCGTCCTGCGAGCAGACGCCGTAGCTGGCCTCCAGCAGGAGCAGCCCGGCGATCACCACCAGCAGGCCGATCCGGCCTGGGGCGGGGCGCTGCTCAGCCAATCAGCACCCCAGCCACCGCGCCCGTCATGAAGCAGGCGATGGAGCCCGAGACCATGGCCCGGAGGCCGAGCTCCGCCAGATCGCCCATGCGGCTCGGGGCGATGCCGCCGATGCCGCCGAGCTGGATGCCGATGCTCGCGAAGTTGGCGAAGCCGCAGAGCCCATAGCTGGCGATGATGGCCGAACGCTCGGTGATCTGGGGCGTCTCGCTGCTGCTGAGGGCGCCCAAGTTGATGTAGGCGACAAACTCGGTCAACACGATCTTTTCACCGAGCAGGCGCCCGATCGCCAAGCAGTCATCGGTGGGCACGCCCATAATAAACGCCACCGGCGCGAAGCCATAGCCGAGCAGCATCGACAGGCTCAGCGCCTCGGCGCCGGGGATGGGGATGAAGCCGAGGCAGGCGTCCACCATGTTCATCAGCGCGACGAAGGCGATGAGCATGCCGCCGACGTTGAGCACCAGCTGTACGCCCTCCGACGCCCCGCGCGCCGCCGCCTCAATGACGTTGCGGCTGGTCTTCTCGACGTCGATCGACAGCTTGCCGAGGGTCACAGGCACGCCGTCCTCCGGCACCATGACCTTGGCGATGGCGATGGCGGCCGGGGCCGAGATGATGCTCGCGGTGACGAGGTGGCCGGCGATCCCAGGGATGTCTTTGAGAAAGCCGACGTAGGCGGCCATCACACCGCCCGCGACCGTGGCGAAGCCGGCCGTCATGACCGCGTGCAGCTCGGAGCGGGTCATCTTCTCGACGAAGGGCTTGACCAGCAGCGGGGCCTCGGTCTGGCCCACGAAGATGTTGGCCGCCGTCGCGAGGCTCTCGGCCCCGGAGGTGCCCATGGTGCGCTGCATCACCCAAGCGACGCCGTAGACGAGCTTTTGCATGATGCCGAGGTGGTAGCCGATGCTCATCAGCGAGGAGAAGAAGATGATGGTCGGCAAGATCCAGAAGGCGAAGGTGCGGACGGGCGGCGACACGCCGAAGGGGACCGGCCGGGGCGCCCCGTTCATGTCGAGCACCTGGTGCGCGTCGATGGTGCCAAAGACAAAGCTCGCGCCCTGCTCCGAGAAGCCGATCAACCACTTGACGCCCCGGTCGACCACCGTGAAGAAGAACTCCGACAGCACTGGGCTGAGCACGACCGCACCAAAGACCAGCTGCAAACCGACGCCCCAGAGGACCGGGCGCCAGCTCACCTTTTTGCGATCGCTGCTCATCAGCCACGTGATCAGCACGAGGATCGGGATGCCAGCGAGCGAGATCATGCGCTCGAGGATCGTGGTCTCGTGCGGGACGAAGGTGGCGAGCATCGGCGCGCTCCAGTCGGCGGGGGAGAGCGCGCCGTCCGAGGCGGGCGACGCGGTCGCGCCGGCTAACCGACGCGCGGCCTCTCCGGCCCCCCTTCGCCCCGGTTGACCTTCCCCGCGCCGCAGGTGGGTTAGCCTCTGCGGCCACCCAGGTTCGACGGAGTGTCCATGGACGCAGCGACACAGCGAGGCCCCGCGCAGGCCGAGGCGCAGGCCAGCCCCCACAGCGCGGTGCACACCCAAGGCGGCCTTCTCCCCTTGCCCACCCAGAGCAGCCTGCCCGCGATCACCCGCGACGAGCTGCTCGGCCTCTACCGGCAGATGGCCCTCATCCGCCGGGTCGAAGAGCTCGCCGCCAAGGCCTACACCCAGCGCAAGATCTTGGGCTTTTGCCACCTCTACATCGGCCAAGAGTCGGTGGCGGTGGGCGCCGCGGTCGCCACCAAGGGCGACTACTGGATGGCCGCCTACCGGGAGCACGGCCACGCCATGGCCAAGGGCACCTCGGCCCGGGCGGTGATGGCGGAGCTCTACGGGCGGCGGGACGGCGCGAGCCGGGGCCTCGGCGGCTCCATGCACATCTTTGACCGCGAGCACGACTTCCTCGGCGGCTACGGCATCGTCGGCGCGCACGTCCCCCTCGCGGCGGGCGTGGCCTTCGCCGCCAAGTACCGGGGCGAAGGCCGCGTCGCGCTCTGCTACTTCGGCGACGGCGCCGCCCACCAGGGCGCCTTCTTCGAGGCCCTGTGCTTGGCGCAGCTCTACAAGCTGCCGGCGGTCTTTATCTGCGAGAACAACTTCTACGCGATGGGCACGCCCCTGCACCGCCAGTCGGCCCTCGCCGACATGAGCCTGCGGGCCGATGGCATCGGCATGCAGCGGGACGCCTTCGAGGGCTTCGACGTGGAGCTGGTGCGCGAGCGCGTCGCCCGCGCCGCCGACTACGCCCGCGCCGGGAACGGCCCGGTGATGCTCGAGATCGTCACCTACCGCCACCGCGGACACTCGATGTCCGACCCCGCCAAGTACCGCCCCGCCGGCGAGCTGGAGCAGTACAAGGAGGAGTCCGACCCCCTCAAGATCACGCTGCGCCGCCTCACCGAAGACTTCGGCGTGACCGAGGCGGAGCTCGAGGCCCTCCAGGCCGGCGTCGAGGCAGAGTGTGAGGACGCGGTGGCCTTCGCGGAGGCCAGCCCGATCCCGGATCCTGCTGATCTTTACCGATACACCTACGCGCCCCAGCAGACGACGATGGGCGTGGGCGAAGCCGCCCCGACCTTCACCATCCCGGCGCTGCGCGCTCAAAAGGAGGGCTGATGGCTACGCTTCAGATCCGCGAGGCCCTCCGGCGGGCGATGGTCGAGGAGATGCGCCGCGACGACCGCATCTTCCTCATGGGCGAAGAGGTCGGGCACTACAACGGCGCCTACAAAGTCAGCCAGGGCATGCTCGAAGAGTTCGGCGAGCAGCGGGTCATCGACACGCCCATCTCCGAGAACGGCTTCGCGGGCCTCGGGGTCGGCGCGGCCATGGTCGGCCTGCGGCCCATCATCGAGTTCATGACCTGGAACTTCTCGCTGGTCGCCTACGACCAGGTCATCAACAGCGCCGCCAAGATCTACCAGATGAGCGGCGGCCAATACAGCGCGCCCATGGTCTTCCGCGGCCCAAACGGCACCGCCGAGAACCTCGCCGCTCAGCACAGCACCTCGGTGGACTCGCTCTACGCCCACTTTCCGGGGCTCAAGGTCGTCACCTACTGCGACGCCGCCGACGCTTACGGCCTGCTCAAGGCCGCCCTGCGCGACGACGGCCCGGTGTGCTTCCTGGAGAGCGAGCTCACCTACGGCATGAAGGGCGAGGTGCCCGACGAGGAGCACATCATCCCGCTCGGCCAAGCCAAGGTGCGGCGCGCCGGCCGCGATCTGAGCCTCATCACTTGGGGCAAGCAGGTCTTCACCTGCGAGGCCGCCGCCAAGCAGCTCGAAGCCGACGGGATTGACGTGGAGGTCGTTGACCTCCGCAGCCTGCGGCCCCTCGACCACCAGACGCTGTTCGCCTCCGTGGCCAAGACCCGCCGCGCGGTGGTTGTCCACGAGGGGCACCTGTTCGCCGGGGTCGGCGCCGAGATCGTCGCCCGCCTCCAAGAGGCGCTCTTTGACGTGCTGGAGGCACCAGTGCTGCGGGTCACCAGCCGCGACGTGCCCCAGCCCTACGCCAGCAACCTTGAGAAGCTCGTGAACCCCGACGCCGCCCGCGTCGTCGAGGCCGTCCGCAAGTCGCTGGGGAGGTAGCCATGCCGGAACTGTTCAAGATGCCCCAGGCCACGCCCACCATGGAGGTGGGCACCATCGCGAAGTGGCGCAAGGCCGAGGGCGACGCCCTCAAGCCCCAGGACGTCGTCGCCGAGGTCGAGACCGACAAGGCCGTCATGGAGATCGAGGTCTTCGACTCTGGCGTGCTGCTCAAGATCTTGGTCGAGGCCGGCGTTGAGGTGCCCGCCGGGCAGCCCATCGCCATCCTCGGCAAAAGCGCCGACGAGGACTTCTCAGCCCTGCTCGCCAGCCTCGGCGGAGCGGCGCCCGCCGCGCCGGCCCCCGCCAAGGCCAGCCCCGCTGCTTCGACCCCGTCTGCCGCGCCCACGCCGTCGCCCGAGAAGGGGGTCGCCGCCCCGGTCGCCCGCGCCCCCGAGGGGGGCCTGCGCCCCTTCACTTGGGCCGGCGAGGCGGTGAACAGCGCGTTCATGGAGCTGCCCACCTACGAGCTCGGCCTGCTGGAGGCCGCCGCCGGCGCCGCCGAAGGTCCGGGCTCCGGCCGCGCCGCCCCCGCCGCCCGACGGGCTGCCCGCGCGCTGGGCATCGACCTGGACGCTGTTCACGGCACCGGCCCCCGCGGGCGCGTGCTGCGGGCCGACGTGGAGGCCGCCCAGGCCCGCCCGGCCGCAGCGCCTCTGCCGCCGGCCCCCGCCGCGCCCAAAAGCGAAGCGGTCAAGAACAGCAACATGCGGAAGACCATCGCCCGCCGCCTCACGGCCGCCTCGCAGGAGGTCCCGGCCTTCTACCTCACGGCGGTCTTCGACTGTGACGCGCTGGTGGCCTTCCGCGAGCAGCTCAAGGGCGCGGGCCTCGCCGTGTCCTACAACGACATCCTGATCAAGGGCTGCGCGCGGGCGCTGGTCGCGGTGCCCGAGGTCAACGCCTCCTGGGGCGACGAGGCCATCCTCCGCCACAAGGCCGTGCACGTCGGCGTGGCCGTGGCCTTGCCGGATGGGCTCATCACCCCGGTCATCCGCGACGCCGACAAGAAGGGCCTCAGCACCATCGCCGGCGACATGAAGGACCTCGCGGCCCGCGCCCGCGACCGCAAGCTCATGCCCGATGAGTACACCGGCAGCACCTTCTCGATCAGCAACCTCGGCATGATGGGCATCGAGCAGTTCACCGCCATCATCAACCCGCCCGAGGCCATGATCCTCGCGGTCGGCGGCATGCAGCGGGAGCCAGTGGTGCGGGCCGACGGCAGCCTCGGCGTGGGCTGGCGCATGCGCGTCACCCTCACCTGCGACCACCGGGTGGTGGACGGCGCGCTCGGCGCCCGCTTCCTCGCCGAGCTCCGCAAGCTCATCGAGAAGCCTGCCCTGCTCGCCGCTTAGCACCCCCGCCGCGTCCAGAGGCGGCGCCGCCCCGAGGCTGGATGGCCCTGGGGCGGCGTCTTCGCTTCAGCCGACGGCCCTGGCCCGGCGCTCAGCCGCCTTCGACGACCAGCGGGCCCGCCTCGCCGAGCGCCACGCCCTCGCCCAAGCCCCAGAGGTGCTGGTCGAAGAAGGCGGTGGGCACCGACCGAATGAAGGGATCGGACTGCTCGAGGGGCAAGAAGGAGGCGGCGCAGGCGTCGTCCTCCACCACCGGCACGCCGCCGGGGCAGCCGTCGGTGGCGAGCTGGATCAGGCCCGCGTACAGCCCGGCGTTGAGGTCATCGCGGCCGTCGAGCTGGCGCTCGGCGATGCCCAGCAGGTCGAGGGCGCACAGGTCGGAGAAGGCGAGGTGGCCGGCCCCCTGAAGCGAGGCGCCGAGGCCATCTTGGAGGGTCGAGACGGTGGGCAGCGCGTCGGAGGCCGGGATGATGCCGTCGCAGCTCCCGACGTAGACCAAGGTGGGCACCTCCCGCTGCACTTCGGCGCCCGCCGCCATGATGAGCAGCGCGTCCGCCCGGAGCTCGGCCTGGCCGAAGGTCGAGGTGCTCCCGCCGCCGGCGCTGTGCCCCGAGACCCCGAGGGTGTCGGGGTCGATGAGGCCCGCCCACTCCCCTTCGGCCGCGGCGTCGGCCCAGGCCAGCGCGGCGGCGAGCCCGGCCGGGCCGGGATCGGAGGAGAAGCCGGTGAGGTTGCAGCCCTCCAAGGCCGGCGAGAAGATGCAGGGCAGCAGGTCGCCCATGCTGCGACCCACGTGATCGGCGGCGATCACGACGTAGCCGCGGCTGGCGAGGTGGGTGGCGTAGCTCACGCTCTGCAGGCGGGTGCCGCCAAAACCGTGGCTGAACAGCACCACCGGCCAGGCCCGCGGGCCGCGGCGCAGGGGCGCGTCGCGCACCGCCACCGTGGGGATCAACGGGAACTCGACGCCGCCGAGGCGCTCATTCACCGAGTCGGGGATGAAGACGTTGAAGTCCGCGGGCTCCCCCGGCTCACCGGCCATCGCGTCGGTGGTGGGGTACCAGATCTCGAGCTGGACGTCGCCTTGGAGGTCGGAGCGCACCCCGACCGGCGCGCCGGCGGCGCCGGGGTCGGGGGGCAGGGCCCAGGGCTCCGGCTCCTCCCCCTGCCCGCTGTCCTCCCCCGCGGCCCCCTTGGGCTCGCCCCCGCAGCCCACGAGGGGGAGCATGTGTGTGAGCAACGCGAGGCAGGTCATTTTCGTCGAGCGACGGGCGGTCATGGCTCACCTTGGGCCGCGGC
>CANHON010000229.1 GCA_947462115.1 Deltaproteobacteria bacterium
CGCCGATTGCGAGAGCGCGGCGGGGGTTCGGTACCAAGGCTACGCCTTCGACTATATCTATGAAGATGCCGACATCTATGGCGATGGGAACCGCTGGGACATGCGGGTCTTCTCGGGCGCCGCAGTTTTTGAAGCCGAGGGCAGCCGGATGGAGCTGTCGGGCGGCGCGAACCTCGGGCAGTCCACCCAAGACGGCTATGTGCTGGCCGTCAGCGATGTCCGCGGCTGGACGGCGGTGTCGGGCGCCCGCTGGTCCGACGAGAGCTGGGTGACCGCCGGCGTTCACCCCAGCTTGAGCATGTACGCCTACAGCTTGGTCGACGGCCCGGGCCAGGCCTTGATGGTCGATGGCCTCATCGGCGGGCTCGGCGAGGACCTGCCGGGCGTTGATCTCATGAGTTTTGGCGCAGGGGATGAGGGCATCGGCTTCCCCTGCCCGGCCGAGGCTGCTGGCGAGATCGCCCTGCGGGACGCCCAGGGCGACTGGTGGGTCGTAGTCTTCGACGTCGATCTGGACAGTTGGACCCGCACCGGGGCCTGTGATGGCTGCGGCGCTGTGTATTTTCAGGGGGAGCTGGTGGGCGAAGCGTGCGCCGACCCGAGCCCCCTGCTCGATTGGGAGGTCGCACCATGGTCGGGTTGAAGCCACGCCGCGCAGGCGGCCATCCGTGGTTGGGCGCGCTGCTGCTCGCCGCCTGTCAGGGCGGGGGCAAGCCTGCCGATGTGCCGAGCGAGAACAGCGTCGAGCAGTATGTTCCGGACCCTGCGGCCGCGCTGGAGCCCATGGAGGTGGGCCGGCTGCTCACCCGCATCAGCCTGGACATCCGCGGGGTTCGCCCCACCATCGACGAGCTGCGCGTCGTTCGGGCGGACCCGGCCTCGCTCGACGCGACCATCGACGCCTTCCTCGATGACCCGCGGTTCGAGCGGCGGCTGGTCGAGATCTTCGCGGAGATCTACCTGACCCGGGCCGACAACTTCGTGGTGGGGGGCAACCAGTACACCGCGGGCGACCGGGGCGCCTTTGTGCGGGCGGTCGGCGAAGAGCCCCTCCGCTTGGTCGCGCGGGTCGTGGCCGAAGATCGGCCTTATACCGAGGTCCTCACGGCCGACTGGACCATGGCGGACGAGCACTTGGCCTACGCCTGGGGCCTCCCCTACCCCGCCGGCGCCACGGGCTGGCAGGAGACCCGGTACGGCGATGGTCGGCCTGCGGCCGGTGTTTTGGCGACCAACGGGCTGTGGTGGCGATACGGCAGCACCGACTCCAACGCCAACCGAAAGCGCGCCAACCAAGTCAGCCGCATCTTGCTGTGCAACGACTACCTCGTTCGCCCCATCGACTTCGATCGGGACGTGGACCTCCTGGACGAAGACGCCGTCAACGACGCCATCAACAACAACCCCGGCTGCGTGAACTGCCACGTGAGCCTCGACCCGTTGGCGGCTTACTTCTTCGGGTTCTGGGCCTTCAACGGCGACTCTGCAGGAGAGTCGGCGGTCTACCACCCGGAGCGGGAGCGGCTCTACGACCGGCTCCTCGGTCGGGCGCCGGCCTACTATGGCGAGCCGGGCTCCTCTTTGGCCGACCTCGGGGCCCAGATCGCCCGGGACCCGCGCTTCCCCGCCTGCGCAGTCGAGCAGGTCTATGAGGCGATGCTCCGCAGGGAGAGCGGCGTCTCGGACATGACCGCGCTGACCGCCCACCGCGAGGCCTTCTTGGCGAGCGACCTGCGCATGAAGGCGCTGGTGAAGTCGGTGCTGGGCGACCCGCGCTACCGCGCCGCGGACCGGAGCGGCGCCCCCGACGCGCTGGGCGGGGTGCCCACCAAGCTCATGACCATCGACCAGCTCGGCAGCTCCATCGAGGCGCTGACGGGCTTCATTTGGACCTCCGAAGGGACGCCGATGTTGGCCAACGACACCGAGGGCGTGCGCACCTTGGGCGGCGGCGCGGATGGCGACACGGTGGTGCGCTCCGCCACCCAGGTCAACCCCACGATGCTGCTCGTGCAGGCCCGGCTCGCCGAGGCCGCGGCCACCTACGCCGCCCGCCGCGCCATCGAGGACGGCGACACCTCGCTGTTCACCCGCATGCGGCCCGATGTTCGCCGCCAGCTCAACGCCGACGCAGCGGTGGGCATGCTGCAGGACTGGCTGCTGATGACGCAGGGGCGCCTCGTCGAGCCCGACGGCGAGGAGATCACGGCCCTGCTGGCCCTCTGGGATGAGCTGTACGAGAACAACGATGAGGACGCGACAGTCGCGTGGGTCGGCGTGCTGGTGGCCCTGCTTCGCGACCCCGACCTCCTCCTCTACTGAAGGCCCAAGGCCCTGGAGCTCCCCATGCGCAAAATGGCCTCCCTCGCACTGGATCGGCGCCAGTTCCTCGCCGGCTCCGCGGCCCTCGGCGCGGCCGGCCTCGGCCTCGCCCCCCGCCCGGCCCGCGCGGCCGTCGGTCCGCACGATCTCAAGTTTGTGTTCGTGTTCAACCGTGGCGGCTGGGATCCCACGCGGGTCTTCGTGGACGCCTTCGACTCGCGATCCGTGGCGATGGAGGCGGACGCCGAGCGGGCGACCACCGGCGGCGTGGGCTGGGTGGATCACCCGAGCCGACCCTCCGTCCGGGCCTTCATCGAGGCGAACGCGGCCGACATGCTGGTCCTCAACGGCGTTCAGGTTCGGTCGATCGCCCACGAGATCTGCACGATGATCGCGCTCACGGGCGATACGTCCGGCTTCAAGCCCGACTTTGCCACGCTCATCGCCGCCGACCAAGCCGACCGCTACACCCTCCCCCACCTCGTCCTCGCCGGGCCGAGTTTTACGGGCGATCTGGGCACCGCCGTGGCTCGAACGGGCCAAAACGGTCAGCTGGAGGCCCTCCTCAGCGGCGACATCGTCGGTCGCTCCGACCTGCCCACGGTCAACCTCCCCAACGCCGCCACCGCCAGCATCGACCGCTTCTTGGGGCGCCGGGTGGGCGCGCGGGCGCTGCAGGGCCGGTCCGAGCTCGACCGGGCCTTGGCCGCGGGCCTGGCCACCGCCCACGAGAAGGCCAGCGCGCTGCGGGCTTTTCGCTATGTGATGGACTTCACCACCGACGGAACGGTCGCGAACCAAGCCGAGGTGGCGGTGGACGCGTTGGCCGTCGGCCTGTCTCGATGCGTCAGCTTGGCCTACCCGCTGTCGGGCGGCTTGAGTTGGGACAGCCACGGGGACAACGACGAGACGCAGGCGACGCTGTTCGAGGGGCTGTTTGGCGGCCTGCAGCAGCTCATGGCCCTGCTGCGCGCGACGCCGGGCACCGTCGGGACGACCCTGGCGGACGAGACGGTGGTCGTCGTCCAGTCGGAGATGGGGCGTACGCCGCAGCTCAACCCCACCCGGGGAAAGGATCACTGGCCCTACACCAGCATGATGCTGCTCGGCCCGGGGCTCACCACCAACCGGGTCATCGGCGGCCTGGATGACCGCTATGTCGGCCAGCTCGTCGATCTCGACACCGCTGAGGTGGACGCCGGGGGACGAACCTTGTCGGCCGAGGCCGTGGGCGCCGCCTTGCTCACCCTCGCGGACATCGATCCGACGGAGCACATCGCTGGCGCGGACCCCGTGCTCGGTATGTTGGGATGAGCCCGCAGAGCCCCGGCAGCGACGCGCGGGCTGGATGGCCCCGCACCTCTGTGCGCCTGTTGTCGAGGGCTGTGTTCGCGTTGACCTTGGTGGGCTGTGGGTCCGAGGACACCAAGGACGATGGCAGCGGCGGCGGCGATGGCGCGGACACCGCCTCCGAAGCGGTGGATCCGGCCTGCGTCGATCAGCCCGTCGTCACATGGGCGAACTTTGGCGCGGGCTTTCTGTTGGAGCAGTGCCAGTCTTGTCACGCGGCCACGAGCCCAGACCGCAGGGGCGCCCCCGAAGACGTGCACTTCGGCGAAGAGTCGGACGTGGTGCGGCTTCGGGACCGCATCGCCGCCCGGGCCCTCGGCGACCCGCCGACCATGCCGCCAGAGGGCGGGGTCTCCGACAGCGATCGCGCCTTGCTTGAGATCTGGATCACCTGTGACCCGGCCTTGCAGCCTGGAGGTCGCTGATGCGCTTGCCCCACTGGATCGGCCTCACGGCCGTGGTCAGCCTGATGGCCTGCTCAAAGGACAGCGACGACAAAAGCGACGAGAACAGCGACCAGCAGGGCGACACCGGCGGCGAGGCCGATGCCGAGGACGGGGCAGGAGACGGCGGCGCCGCGGACGACGCGCCGTGGATCTTGCCCGATGACGGCGCGGTGGAGACCTTTGAGCTCGATCTTGGGGCCTTGGCCGCCCAGCTCGCCGCGGCCAACGGGCGCATCGCAGGGGTGAGCGCGCGTCCGCTCGGCGCCGCCGTCTCCGCGACCTGGGGCACCGCCGAAGAGGGCTGCCCCGACTGGTTCACCGGCGAGGACGGGGCCGACTACTGGGTGGACGTCTGCACCACCAGCGGCGGCGACCACTTTGACGGCTACGGCGGCATTGTCCTCTACGAAGGCTACGATGACGGCGCGCAGGTCTGGGACGGCTTTGGGATCAGCAGCGTCGGCGCTGTCGAGACGGCGGCCGGCGACCGCTTCACCAGCACCGGCTATTCGGCCTACCTCGAAGGTTGGGACCGGTCCGGGAAGCGGGTGGCCTACTCAGCCGTCGCGGCTGGCACCCAATGGACGGGGGCCTCCGAACGTTGGCTCGCCGACGGCTCAGCGCCGGACGTGAGCTTCTACGCGGTCCGAGACGCCGAGGGGCCTGGGGGTGCCATCGCCCTCTCCGCGCAGGTGGCCGGTGAGGATAGCTTCACAGCGGTGATCTTCGACGAGCTGCTGTTCGTCTCCGAGGGGTGGGGCTCCGGCTGCGCCATCGAGCCCAGCGGCGGCCTCACCGCCTTCGTCGCCGAGGGTGTGTGGGTCGACGTCGCGTTCGACGGCGCCACCTGGGACGGCGAGGTCGATGCGTCGCGCTGCGACGGCTGCGGCGCGGTGAGCTTGGACGGCTCGCCGCTCGGCGAGGTCTGCGTAGACTTCGACGCCCTGCGCCAGCTCGACGCTTGGTCGCTGTGGGCCAGCGCGGCCCGCTGAGGTGCATCGGACAGTCGAAGCTGGGTGTTGAATGGGGACGTTGAGTTGGGGTGTGGAGTCGGGGTGACAGGTGCGGATTGGCTTGCTGGCGCTGATCTTCGTCGCGGGCGCCGCGCCGCCCGCGGACCCGCTGGGCTACACCGGCGGCGCCGGCCCCTTGGTGCTCGACGGCCGCGTTGACGGCGGACCCGGCTGGATGGCGGCCGCCGACTGCGGCGACTGCCACGGGCAGGCCCTCGCCGAGTGGACCGACAGCCGACACCACCGGTCGTGGACCAACGATCTGTTCCAAGCGGGCCTCATCGCCGAGCCGCAGCGCTTCTGTGTGTATTGTCACGCGCCGGCCGCCGTGCAGGCCGATGAGGTGATCCCCAACCTTGCGGCCTACGCTGCCCTGTCGCCGCGGGCCACGGGCGCCGTTGGGGCACGCCTCGCCCCCGAGCCCCTCGCTGAGGAGGGCGTCAACTGCGCCGTCTGCCACCTTCGAGACGGGGCGGTGCTCGCGGCGCGCCCCCTCGCTCCAGGCCGCGCCGCGCCCCACCCGATCCGCGTGGCGCCGGAGCTGGGCGGCGCCGAGGGCTGCCGGGGCTGCCATGAGTTCGCCATCCCAGCGGCGACGGGGGGCCCGAGCCCCTTCCTCATGCAGAGCACCTTCTCGGAGTGGCGGGCGCTGAGCGGCCCCGGCGACCCGAGCTGTGTGGGCTGCCACATGGCGCCCGGCCACGGCCACCGCATGACGGGCGCGCACGATGTCGAGAAGCTCCGCGGCGCGCTGCGTGTGCGGCGAGCGGGCGGCGCCCTGGTGCTGGAGGCGGTGGATATCGGCCACGCCCTGCCCACCGGGGACCTGTTCCGCGCCCTGACGGTGGAGCTGCGGCGGGGCGCGGGGGTGCCGCCCGACTCCGCCGAAGACGATGGCTGGGAGGTGATCTTCGTCGCGGGCCGCAGCTTCGAGCTGGTCGAGACCGGCGGGCCGCGGCCGGAGAAGCGCCCGCTGAGCGACACCCGGCTGTGGCCCGGCCAGCCCCGAAGCGTGGCCCTTCCCGTCGATCAGCCGGAAGCTTGGTGGCGGGTGCGCTACATGTACGGCGCTCCCCACGACCTCGCCCGCGGCCTCGCGCCCCTGGGCGACTGGGTGATCACCCTCGCGAGCGGCCAGGTGGGCCAGGAGACGCGAAAATGACCATAGGCACGTTGTTGTTGACCATGCTTTGCCTCAAGGGCGCCTCGGCGGGGGAGCTGCGGCCCATCTACCCCCGGCAGGTCACCGCCACCTCGATGCTGCGTAGCGACTGGAACAAGTATGAGGAGAACTACCACCCAAACTATGTGGCCGACGACAACCCAGCCACGGCCTGGGTGGAGGGGGTCGAGGGAGACGGGGCCCACGAGCGGCTTCGCCTGGAGCTGAGCAGCATCCCCAAGGCGCGCGCGCTGCACGTCTCGATCCGCAACGGCTACCAAAAGTCCGACAAGCTGCTCGAGGCGAACGCGGCGCCCGAGAAGGTGCGGGTCACCCTATTCAACGGGCCCAACTTTGTCTCCGAGACCGAGGCCACGCTGCGCCGCACGATGGGCTGGCAGGAGATCATCGTGCCCGTGGAGGGGGGCCGCACCTTCAACGCCGTGCAGATCGTGACGCAGACGGTCCACCCCGGCAGTAAGTACACCGACCTCTGCATCTCCGACGTGTCGCTGCGCCTCGACTCCGACCAGCCCTACCGGGCCGCCGTCGAGAACGCCAACCGGCAGGCTGTTTTGGCCTGGATCGCCGGGCGTCAACAGCAGGCCGCCCTCAACGCCAGCAAGCCGGCGCGCTACCCCTTCGCGGGCGCCCAGTCGCGCACGCAGGGCGTACAAGAGCCGCAGGGCGCCGAGGCCGAGGCGCTCCAGGCCGAGCTGCTCAGGGCGGAGCAGCGACTCGACGCGCTGCTGGCCGCCCCGGACCGCGCCCGCCCCATCCCCGGTCGCACCTTCTCTCCGCCCGACGGGCTGGAGGAGCTGGCGCCGCTGATGGCCTTTTTCGACTGGGAGGGCCTCAGGTTCGAGCCTGCCGCCGAGCGGTGGGACGTCGAGGAGCTCCAGTCCAACGTTCACCCCCGCGGCGAGGGCGGCTGGGTTCGGAGCCAGCGGTCCAACGTGGCCGTCGTGTGGGCCGACGAGGCGATGAGCCGAATCAAGTCGTTGGCATGGCAGACGCTCGAGGTCGGCGAGGAGCGGGTGAGCTGGCGAACGCAGGGCGACTACGCGCTGATCTTCGACGACAAGGGGCGCCCGAAGCGCGCCATCGTCCGCTC
>CANHON010000230.1 GCA_947462115.1 Deltaproteobacteria bacterium
CCGCCGCGGCAGCCCCCCAGCGCGCCGCCCTTGGCCCTCGACCGAGACGAGCACACCAGCGCCACAGAGCCTGGCCTGCGCGCGCCCTCGAGCAGTCGCAACCTGCAGCGCCCGCCGGACCCGCGCGCCTCCGCCATCGCCGAAGAGGCGTATCCGAGCCCCATCTCGCCGACCGCACCCGCTGCTCCCGCACGGCCGGCGCCCGCGGCGACCCGGCCCAGCGCCGCCCCCGAGGCGCCGACCACCCAGCTCCGCGTGCCGGAAGAGGCGGCCCCGCGCGCGCTCCGGGCGCCCGAGCTCGACACCGACAACGGTCGGCCCAGCACCACCGGGCGCAGCACCGGGCCGGTCTCGCCGATCCAGATGCAGGGCAGCCGGTCCACCGGCCGGGGCGCGCTGCCCCCGCGGCCCGAGGCGGACCGTCCGAGCGTCGCCCCGCCCGCCGCGGGCCCGACCAGCATCGCCCCGCCCAAGGTGAGCCCGCCGACGCCCCGCCCGCTCGATCCCGCCGAGCGCCCCGCCTGGGCCCGACCGGCCGCGGAGCCCGAGGAGCGGCCGAGCGGCGCTGTTCTGCGCAGCCCCATCGAGCAGCGCGGCAGCGGAGAGCGCGGCACCGTGGACCGGCCGACCGTGCCGAGCGCGGGCCCCGGCGCCCGAACGGTGCGCATTGAGGGGCCGAGCATGCCCCCGAGCGCTCCGGCCGGGCTGCGGGTGCAGTCGCCGGTGGCGCCGCCGCCCGAGGTGCGCCCGAGCGAGGTGGCCGGTGACCCCCACAGCTACCCCTCGCGCCCCTCGGGCCTCGGTCCCCGCGCCGGTGAGCGCCGCACCACGCCGCCCGCGCCGGTGATCGTGCTGCCGCCCGGCGCCAGCGCCCCCGTCGCGACCCGGCCGCCGCCGCCGCGCCACCGCGAGCCCGAGTCCTACGACGCCCGGGACCCCTACAGCGATCCCGCCGATGGCGGCATGCACTGGGGGCCGATCCCCGAGCCGGACGGCGAGGACCTGCTGCCAGAGCCGCAGAGCGCCCCGCCGCGCCTCACCGCCAGCCCGCTGGCCGATCCGCCCGAGGACAACGGCCCCGTCGCCGACTTTTTCGCGCGCGCCGCCGCCCACATCAGCGGTGACTCTTACGTAATGCTGCTGATCATCGGCACCGCGGCCGTCGTCATCTTGGCGCTGGTGCTGTTCGTGATGAAGTAGCCGCCCCTCCAGCCCCCCGGAACCGCCCGCATGCAGCTCGACACCTCCACGCTCCCGCTGACCGCCCACTCGGCTGACCTCATCGCCGTGGGCCGCCGCCCGGATGGCAGCTTCACCGCCGAGCTCGGTGTTCTGGAGGCGCCGCTCACCGCCGCCCTCGCCCAGGCCAAGCACCGCGGCGACGTGGCCGAGCTGAGCCTGTGGCCGACCCTCGGCCTCGTGAGCGCTGCGCAGGTCGCCATTGTCGGCGTGGGTGACGCGAGCCCCGACGCCCTCCGCCGCGCCGCGGGCGCCATCGGTCACGCCGCCCGCGGGGCCGGCGCCGACGCCGTGGCCCTGGCCTTGGGCGCGCTGGACGACGTGTCGGAGGTCGCGGTCCTCGAGGGCTTCAACGCCGGTAAGTACCGCTACAACGAGCACCTGTCCGGCCCGCAGACCGCCGAGCCGAGCCGCCTCACCTTGGTGAGCGACCCGGCCCTCGAGCTCGCCGGCGCCCTGCCCTTCGCGCAGGCCATCGACGCCGGTCAGTCCCTGGCCCGAGACCTCGTCAACGCCCCTGCCGCCGTCATTTTCCCCGAGTCGCTCGCGGCCGTGGCCATGGGGCTGGTCGCCGAGGGCATCGAGGTCGAGGTCTGGGACGAGCAGAAGATCCGCGCCGAGGGCATGGGCGGCATCACGGCGGTGGGCCAGGGCAGCAGCCGGCCGCCCCGCTTCATCCACATGACCTACCGGCCGGCCGGCGCCCCGCGCAAGAAGCTCGGCATCATCGGCAAGGGCGTGACCTTCGACGCCGGCGGCCTGTCCATCAAGACCGCCGACGGCATGATGACCATGCGCTGCGACATGGCCGGCAGCGCCGCTGTGATCGGCGTGATGAAGGCCATCGCCGCGCTCAAGCCGGACGTGGAGGTGCACGGCATCATCGGCGCCGCCGAGAACATGCTGGGCGGCGACGCCTACAAGCTCGGCGACGTCCTGCGCATGCACAACGGCAAGACCGTGGAGATCCACAACACCGACGCCGAGGGCCGCCTCGTGCTCGGCGACTGCCTCTCCTACGCGAGCGCGCTCGGCCTCGACGCCATGGTCGACATCGCCACCCTCACCGGGGCCTGCGTGGTCGCGCTGGGTGACCTGTACTCCGCGCTGTTCAGCCACGACAACAGCGTGGCTGACGGCATCCTCGCGAGCGCTCAGCAGAGCGGCGAGCTGGTCTGGCGCATGCCGCTGGAGGTCGCCTACAAGGAGCGCCTCAAGACCGACTTCGCCGATCTCAAGAACGTGGGCGGCCCGCCCGGCGGCTCGATCACCGCGGCGCTGTTCTTGTCGGAGTTCGTGGGCAGCACGCCCTGGGCCCACCTCGACATCGCCGGGCCGGCCTTCTTCGCCAAGAAGACCCGCCACTTTGTCTCGGGCGGCACCGGCTGCATGGTGCCGACCCTCACCCGCTGGATCTTGGCCTAAGCGGCGGGGCCGGTCGTCGGCAGCGGGCCGCGGAAGCCCTTGCCGACGACGAACAGCTCCACGCTCTCGTTGCGGGTGGCCTCCGGCTTGACCCGCTTCACCTCGGTGAAGCGCTGCTTGACGGCCGCGACGAAGGGGTTGACCTCCTCCCCTTCAAAGACCTTGGCCACGAAGTGACCGCCCTTGCGCAGCGTGAGCAGCGCGAGGTCGAAGGCGCAGCGGGCCAGCTCCATCTGGGCCACGTGGTCGGTGAAGCGGCTGCCGGTCGTGAACGGGGCCATGTCCGACAGCACGCAGTCGGCCGGCCCGCCCAGCGCGGCCAGCAGCTCGGCGGGGGTGACCTCCAGCACCGAGCGCTCGACGAAGACGCCGGGGTAGTCGGGCACCGCCTGCCAATCGACGCCCACCAAGGTGAGCCCACGGCCGCCTTTTTCGCGCACGTAGCGCGACCAGCTCCCCGGGCAGCAGCCGAGGTCCACCACCCGGCCAGGCCCCTGGGGCAAGACGCGGTTGCGCCGCTCGATCTCCTCGAGCTTGTAGACGCTGCGCGCCGCATAGCCCTCGGCCTTGGCCTTCCGGCTCCAGTGGTCTGGTAGACGCTTGGACGACACGCGCTCCTCCTGGCCCAACCGGGCCGCGCCGCCCTATTCCCTCCCCTGTGCCGGCGCCCGCGCTCCGCGTCCGAGAAGATTGACACAGCCCCGACGAACCGTGGTAGCCTCAGCCTGAACCCGGCGCGCCCTCGTGGATCTCGGCGATCCGTCCTCCCCGCCGCAGCATCGCTGACGATCCCCCCGCGCACCTCGCTCGCCCGGAGCTCCAATGAACCGCCCGTCCATCCTGCCTGTCGGCCTCCTGCTCCCCCTTTTCTTGCTGGGCTGCGGGCCGGCCCCCAAGACCGGCGCCGACGACACCGGCGGCGAGGGCAGCGAAGGCCCGGCCATCCAGTACGATGACGCCGACGGTGACACCATCCTCGACATCCACGAGGGCGAGGCCGACACCGACGGCGACGGCACCGCCAACTACCTGGACGACGACTCGGACGGCGACTCGATCAAGGACTTCTTCGAGGCCGGCGATGGGGACGCCCTCACCCTCCCCCTCGACAGCGACGCCGACGGCACCGCCGACTACCTCGACCTCGACAGCGACAACAACTGCATCCTCGACCTCGACGAGAAGCTGCCCACCGGCGACGGCCCGCTCGACTCCGACCGCGACGGCGTGCGCGACTTCGCCGACAACGACAACGACGGCGACGGCATCCTCGACGTGGACGAGATCGGCGCCTCCTGCGGCGTGCCCGACAGCGACGAGGACGGCACCCCCGACTACATGGACACCGACAGCGACGGCGACGGCGTCTCCGACCTGTTCGAGTCCGGCACCACCGCCTGGGACTCGGAGGCCGTGGACACCGACGAGGACGGCACCCCGGACTACCTGGACAGCGACAGCGACGGCGACAGCATCGCCGACCGGGTCGAGGGCGCGAGCACCGGTGACGGCGCCCCCCGGGACACCGACGGTGACGGCGTCCCCGACTTCCAGGACACCGACGCCGACGGCGACTCCATCTCCGACTACGACGAGCTGAACAGCAGCAACACCGACCCCTTCGACGCCGACAGCGACGGGGACGGCTTCTCGGACGGCGGCGAGCTCGCGGCGGGCACCGACCCCCTCGACTCCGGCAGCGTCGTGGACGGCATCTACGTCGAGGTGCCCGAGCGCACCAACATCGAGGAGCTGTTCACCTTTACGCTCCAGGTGCAGCTCGGCGACATCGCCTTCCTCATCGACACCACCGGCTCGATGGGCGGCACCGCCAACGCCATGGCCAGCGAGTTCTCGTCCATCGTCACCTCCTTGGCGACGACCATCCCCGACGCCCAGTACGGCGTGGGCACCTACGATGACTACGCCTTCGGCAGCTTCGGCTACTCGAGCTCGGGCGACCGGCCGTTCATCATGCGGCAGCAGATCACCGACAACGTCACCCAAGTCAACAACGTGCTCAACACCCAGGTCGCGATTCACTACGGCGGCGACGGCCCCGAGTCGAGCATGGAGGCGCTCTACCAGGGGGCCTCGGGCGTCGGCTACGACCAGAACTGCGACCGCGCCTACGACGCGAACACCGACGTCCAGCCCTTCTTGAGCAGCACCGCCGACCCCTTCGGCGGCGCGGCGGGCAGCGCCTACAGCAGCTCGTGGACCGGCGGCGGGGCCAGCGGCGGCTTCGGCTTCCGCGACTACGCCCTGCCGGTCATCGTCTTCGCCACCGACTACGACCTGCGCGACCCCGACGCCGGCTACCCCACCCCGGGCGGCTGCCCCAACGACGCCGGCCAGTCCGACGTCGTGGCCGCCCTCGGCGCGCTGAACGGCTACGCCGTCGGCATCCACGTCAACGCCTACACGAGCACGCCCTACACCCAGATGCTCGCGCTCGCGGCGGCCAGCGGCTCCTACGCCGACACCGACGCCGACGGCGCGGCCGATGACCCCTTGGTCTTCCAGTGGAGCGGCAGCAACGCCGCCTTCCGCACGACGATCATCGGCGCCATCGAGGACCTCGTCAGCTCCATCCGCTTCGGGCGGGTGGCGCTCGACATCGAGGGCGATGAGTGGGGCTTCGTCACCGGCGTGAGCCCCGAGTTCTTCACCGACATCGACCCCTCGGGCGGCACCCAAGAGCTGGACTTCACGCTCAACTTCCGCGGCGTGGTCGCGGCCACCACCGAGGATCAGCTCTACCGGCTCACCCTCAACGTCATCGGCGACGGCAGCATCCTGCTCGACACCCTCGACATCATCGTGCTGGTCCCCGGCAGCAGCTACTGAGCTGCTGCGCCACTGAGCCACTGAGCCACAGTGGCGCAGCGCCCCGCCCTCGGCTTCGGCCGGCCGCGGGGCGCCCGTCTTTTTGGAGGACGCCGACGCGCCCCTCTGGTCAGCCCCGGCCGGCCCAGGCGGCCATCACCCGGGCGCGCAGCGTGTCCATGCCCTCGCCCGACTGGCTGGAGACGCCGAGCACCTCCGGCACCCCCAGCGCCACCGCCAGCGCCTGCAGGGTGTTGCCGATCCGGCTGCGGCCGAGCTTGTCGAGCTTGGTGGCGACCACGAGCACCGGCAGATCGGCGTCCAGCAGCGAGCGCACGAGCTGCACGTCGAGCTGCTGGGCCGGGATGTTGGCGTCCACCAAACAAACGACCAGCGCGAGGTTCTCGCGGTTGAACAGGTAGGACTCGATGTAGACGGCCCAGGCGTCCTTCACGGCGTCGGGCACCCGGGCGTAGCCGTAGCCCGGGAGGTCCACCAGCGCGCCGGTCTTGCCGACGGCGTAGAAGTTCAGGGTCTGGGTTCGGCCGGGGGTGCTGCTCGTGCGCGCCAGCTTGTCGCGGCGGAGCAGCCGGTTGATGCAGCTCGACTTCCCGACGTTGCTGCGCCCGCCGATGGCCACCTCGCGCATCCACGGCTCCGGCAGCTCACCAGTGTGAACGCCGACCAGCTCGATCTGCCCCGCGCTCAGCGCCTCGGGCTTGGGGAAGGGCTTGGCGGCCTTGCGCGGGCGCGGCGCCCCGGCCTCTGGGCGGGCTTGACCCTCTGGACGGGGTTTTCCCTCGGCCATGGGGCGGGCCGGTCGTCCCTGCGCGGGGCGCGCCCCGGACTTGGGCGCCGGGCCCCCGCCGCCGCGCTCCGGCTTGCTGGAGGTGCTCCGCCGGGACGCGGGCCGCGCCGTCGCCCCGCCGCGCCCTGCGGCGCCATCGCCCTTGGGGGGCCCCCGCCGACCGCCGCTCGACCCATCGCTCGCCATCCCATCACCCTCGCAGGCCGCGCCCGCCGTTGGGGCCGCGCGCCCCGCTGGCCGCTAACCCAGGGGCCCGGCCCCGGTCTGCTCGGCGCGCGCTGGCCCCGGGCCCCGGGTCGGGGCATGATTGGCCGGGGGCCTGACCTCCCGGAGCGCGCATGGACATGTTCAGCTGGGCCCGTCCCAAACCGCTGGAGATCACCCACCGGATCTCGGCCGACCAGCGCATCTACATCGTCAGCGACCTGCACCTCGGCGACGGCACCCGCGGCGACACCTTCCTCGGAAAAGACCGCGAGCTCATCCGCTTCCTCGATCAGGTGCGGACCGAGGGCGCCCACCTCGTCATCGCCGGCGACGCGGTGGACTTCCACCAAGCCCTCAGCATGAGCCGCGTGCTCAAGGCCCACGCCAAGCTGATGGGCGAGCTGTGCAGCCTCGCCGAGAGCAACGGGGTCACCTACCTCTGGGGCAACCACGACTACGACATCGCCATGTTCAAGGACCTGCTGCGCTTCGACGTGTGCAGCTCGCTCTATATCGGCGACGAGACGCTGGTTCAGCATGGATATCAATACGATCGGCACATCGGCCCCAACCTCGAGCAGACCCACGTGCACACCATGGTGCACCACTTCGTCGAGCGGATCTTCAACACCTGGATCCGCCTGCCCCTTGAGAACTTCTACAACCCGGCCACCCGGATGGCCTTTTGGATGTTCCACAAGTGGGCGAGCCTCGTCGCCGTGGGCGATCGGGCGGCGCGGGCCCTGAGCCGCCCCGAGCTGTTCCGCGGCCTGCAGACGATGATCTACTACTGGACGCAGAACCAGATCGGCGACGCCGGGATGCTCTACGACGGCGTCAGCCGGGCC
>CANHON010000231.1 GCA_947462115.1 Deltaproteobacteria bacterium
GGAATCAGGGTCGTTCACCCGGATGGAGGGCGATGGCTCGGGCCTGCTCCCGGTGCGGGGCGACGCCGCCTGGGGACCGGTCGAGCTCGGTCAGGCCACGGCCGAGCGGTGGAGCAGCGGCGGCTTCAACGCCTTGGCCGACCTCGGTCGCTTCGCGGAGATCGGCCAGCGGCTGGGCGCGCCGGCCGAGGCCTTGGACGAGGTGCGCGGCCACGTGCGCGAGGTGCTGGGGCGCAGCCGCGGAAACCCCGGGTTCTTCGACGCGTTTCCGCCCAACGTGGTGGTGGACGAGGCCGATGGGCCGCCGCTGCTCTGGGCCGACGCCGAGCTCGAGGCCGACGAGCAGGTCGGCCCTCCACAGGTGCCGGACATCGGCGACTTCCTGTAGGCGCAGCGGAGGGGGCGCTTCAGCTCTGGTGCTCGGGGTGGGCACCTTCAGCCTTGCGGAGGCGCACCCGGAGGTTGTGGAGCTCCGCCTGGAGGTCTCCCACCTTGTCTACCAGCTGGTTGAGGTCGTCTTCGACCGAGGGCGCGCCGTCTCGCTGCAGGTTGGCCATGCGATCGGCCTCTACGTTCTCGGCGCGGGCCTCTTCCATGCCGCCCATGATGACGCCGATGAACAGGTTGAGGATGACCATCGAGCCCAACAACATGAATGAAATGAAGAAGATGGCCCCAAAAGTGGGGTGCGCGGTGCTGTGGGTGCACATGCTGGCGAAGTCTTGGTAGCCGAAGCGCTCGCAGCCGAACATGTTGATGTACATGACATCAGTCCAGGCGTCGCCGGTCACCAGCCGGAACAGCGAGACCATGGCGATGGGCAGGCTGCCGAAGTGGCGGGGGTCGTTCTGACCGAAGATGAAGACGCCGGCGACGGAGTAGACGTAGAACAGCAGGCTCAGCAGCAGCGCGACGTAGCCCATGCTGGGGATGGACTTGAGGAGCGCGCCGACCAGCACCTGCAGCTTGGGCAGCGCCCGCACCAGCTTGAGCACCCGGAGCAGGCGCGCGAGGCGCAGCACCGCGACGTACTGGCCAGCGACCGGCATGTAGCAGACCGCGACGATCAGGAAGTCGAACACGTTCCAGGGGTCGCGGAAGTAGCGCCAGGGGCGGCTGCCCTCTGCGCCGATCTTGGTGACGGCCTCGACGGTGAAGATCGCCAGGATCACCTTGTCGATGATGTGGAGGGGGCCGCCGATGCGCTCGATGATCTCCGGCGAAGTCTCCAGGCCGACGATGACGCCAGCGATCAGAATGACCGCTGTTACGAGGTTCTGGAAGCGGTGCGACTCGGCGATCGACCTAAAGAGCTGGACCATGAGGGCACCGAATGCGGAGGGGGTGGTGGGCCCGCCCTGTTAGCGTGCAGAGCGGCGCTGCGACAGGCGCCTCGCGGCGCCGAATGACCCGCTGGTGGGCTTCTTCGGGGGCGCGCTCGGGTTTCGTCGCGTTGCGTACCGGCGCCGAAAAGGCGAACGGCCCAGGGCAGCGCCCAGGCCGTCGGGGAGAGCGGCGCCGCGGGCGTTTTAGGCGTCGATGCGGGCCGTGGCCAGCTCAACGGCCGCCTGCGCCTCGAGCCACTCCACGCTGTCGGGCGCGGCGGCGGTGAGCCGGTTCGTCGCGTCGGCCAGCGCCTTGGCGGCGGCGGCCTTGTCCACGGCGCTGTGGGGCTCGCAGAGGTCGACGAGCAGCGTGACGCTGCTGCTGCTGACCTCAGCGAAGCCGCGCCCCACCAAAAAGCGGGTCAAGCCGCCCTTCTGGTGGAGGGTCACGACGCCGGCGCGGGTGGCGCTGAGGAGCAGGGCGTGCCCCTCAAGGGCGCCGAACTCGCCGTTCAGACCGGGGGCCTGCACTTCGTCCACCGTGCCCTGCCAGGCGACGGCGGCGGGGGTCACAATTTGGACGCTGAGGGACATGATCAGGCTTCCTTGGTGAGCTTGCGGGCCTTCTCAACGACCTCTTCGATGGTCCCGACGAGGTAGAACGCGGCCTCGGGCAGGTCGTCGTACTTGCCAGCGAGGATCTCCTCGAAGGCGCGCACGGTGTCGTCTTTGCTGACGTAGGCGCCGCTCATGCCGGTGAACTGCTCGGCCACGAAGAAGGGCTGGCTGAGGAACTTCTCCATGCGGCGGGCGCGGGCGACCACCGTGCGGTCGTCGTCGGAGAGCTCGTCCATGCCGAGGATGGCGATGATGTCCTGCAGGTCTTTGTACTTCTGCAGCACGCGCTGGACTTCGCGGGCGATCTTGTAGTGGCGCTCGCCGACGACCTGCGGGTCGAGGATGCGGCTGGTCGAGTCGAGGGGGTCCACCGCCGGGTAGATGCCCTTCGAGGCGATGACGCGGCTCAACACGGTGGTGGCGTCCAAGTGGGCGAAGGTGGTCGCCGGCGCCGGGTCGGTCAAGTCGTCGGCGGGCACGTAGACGGCCTGCACCGAGGTGATCGAGCCGCTCTTGGTCGTGGTGATGCGCTCCTGCAGGTTGCCCATCTCGGTGGCGAGGGTGGGCTGGTAGCCGACCGCGCTCGGGATGCGGCCGAGGAGCGCCGAGACCTCGGAGCCGGCCTGGGTGAACCGGAAGATGTTGTCCACGAACAGCATGACGTCCTGGCCGGACTCATCGCGGAAGTTCTCGGCGATGGTGAGGCCGGAGAGGGCGACGCGGGCGCGGGCGCCCGGCGGCTCGTTCATCTGGCCGTAGACCAGCGCGACCTTGCTGCCCTCGGACTTGATGGCGGGGAGGCCATCTTCGCCGATCTTCATGTGGCCGTGCTCGTCCTTCTCGGTGTTGATAACGCCGGCTTCCATCATCTCGAACCAGAGGTCGTTGCCCTCGCGGGTCCGCTCGCCGACGCCGCAGAGCACGGAGTAGCCGCCGTGCTTGAGACCGACGTTGTTGATGAGCTCCATGATGAGCACGGTCTTGCCGACGCCGGCGCCGCCGAAGAGGCCGATCTTGCCGCCGCGCGCGTAGGGGGCGAGCAGGTCGATGACCTTGATGCCGGTCTCGAACATCTCGACCTGGGTCGACTGCTCGATGAAGGCCGGCGGGGCGCGGTGGATGGGCTTGGTCGACTTGGCGCCGATGGGGCCCTTTTCGTCGATGGGGTCACCCGTGACGTTGAGGATCCGGCCGAGGACCTCGGGGCCCACCGGCATGGCGATGGGCGCGCCGGTGTCGCGCACCGGCATGCCGCGCACCAAGCCGTCGGTCACGTCCATCGAGATGGCGCGGACGGTGTTCTCACCGAGGTGCAGCGCCACCTCAAGGGTCAGGTTCTCCGCCACGTCCCCGATGAAGGGGTTGGTCAGCTTCAGCGCGGAGAGGATGTTGGGGAGATGACCGGGCGGGAACTCCACGTCGACGACGGGGCCCATGACCTGGATGACCTTACCGAGGTTGGCGCTCATGAGCGTCTCCTAGTTCTGGCGATTCGTTGCGGTTCGATGGGACACGGCAGGGCGGCCGGCGGCGGCGCGGCCCCGTCGCATCAGAGGGCTTCCGCCCCGCTGACGATCTCGATGAGCTCTTTCGTGATCGCCGCCTGGCGGGCGCGGTTGTATTCGAGGGTGAGCCGGCTGATGAGGTCCGACGCGTTGCGGGTGGCCGCGTCCATGGCGGTCATGCGCTTGGCCTGCTCGCCGGCCTGGGTCTCGAGCAGCGCCTGGAACAGCTGGGTGCGGAGGCTCATCGGGAGCAGCCGGGCCATCAGCGAAGAGGCGTCGGGCTCGAAGATGAAGTCTTCGGTCGCGCCACCATCGTCGCCGCTGGTCTGCGCAGAGGCCTGGTTGGCGTCGTGCAGCTTCATCGGCAGCAGCTGCAGGAAGGTGGGCTCCTGCGACAGCACCGAGCGGTAGCGGTTGTAGGCGAGGTAGGCCTCCGAGAAGGTGTCCTCGGCGAGCTCGCGCTGCAGCCGCACGGAGAGCGCATCAGCGATCTCCGGGTAGTTCCGCGGGTTGAGGTCGATCACCGCGTCGGCGATGGTGTAGCTGCGACGGGCGAAGTGCTGGCGGCCCTTCTTGCCGTAGCAGACGATCCGGACGTTCTTGCCGGCGGCCACGAGCTTATCGATCTCGATCTGCGTGTTGCGGTTGATGATCGCGTTGAAGTTACCGCAAAGACCACGGTCGGCCGTCATGATGACGACCAGGACCTCAGCTTGGACCTCGGGCTGGCGAAGCAGCGGGTGGTCGAGCCCCTCGCCGCCGGCCGCGACCACCCGCTTGAGCGTGCGTTCGAGGGCCTGCTGGAAGGGTCGGGCCGAGGTCGCCGCCTGCGTGGCCCGGTTCAGCTTGGCGCTGGACACGAGCTTCATCGCGCGGGTGATCTGGCGGGTGTTCTTCACCGACCCGATGCGGTTGCGGATGTCGCGAAGGGAGGCCATGGGGGCTCCAAGACGGAGGCTGGGCGCTGGAGCGCGAAGCTAAAGCGCAGGGCTGAGGCGCGGCGGTGCGCCCCAGCGGGTCAAACGATCAGGAAGACCAACCGGCGCGGAAGGCCCGGACAGCGGCGATCACGCGATCCTTGAGGTCCGACTTCTTGAAGGTGCCGCGGGTGACGATCTCCTTGAGGAGGTCGCTGTGCGAGCGCTCGAAGTGGGCGGTCAGGTCGTTGATGAACCGGGTCACGTTGGCCACGGGCACGTCGTCACACGCGCCGCAGTCGCCCGCGATGATGTGGACGCACTGCATCTCGACCGTCAGCGGGGCGTACTGGCCCTGCTTGAGGATCTCGACGAAGCGCGCGCCGCGGGTCAGCTGCTGCTGGGTGCTGGCGTCGAGGTCGGAGCCGAACTGCGCGAAGGCCTGAACCTCGCGGTACTGGGCCAACACGAGGCGCAGGGTGCCGGCGATCTCCTTCATGGCGCCGATCTGGGCGCTGCCGCCGACGCGGGAGACCGAGATGCCGACGTTGATGGCCGGGCGAACGCCCTGGTAGAACAGGTTGCTCTCCAGGAAGATCTGGCCGTCGGTGATCGAGATCACGTTGGTCGGGATGTACGCGGAGACGTCGCCGGCCTGGGTCTCGATGATCGGCAGCGCGGTCAGCGAGCCTGCACCTTCGCGGTCCGACATCTTCGCCGCGCGCTCGAGGAGCCGGCTGTGGATGTAGAAGACGTCGCCGGGGTAGGCTTCGCGGCCCGGCGGGCGGCGCAGCAGCAAGGAGAGCTGACGGTAGGCGGTGGCCTGCTTGCTGAGGTCGTCGTAGACGCACAGCGCGTGCTGGCCGTTGTCCCGGAAGTACTCGCCGATGGTGACGCCGGTGTAGGGCGCCAAGAACTGCATCGGCGCCGGGTCAGAGGCGCCGGCGACGACGACCGTGGTGTACTCCATCGCGCCGGCCTCTTCGAGGCGACGAACGACCTGTGCCACGGTGCTCTGCTTCTGGCCGATCGCCACGTAGATGCAGTGCATCTTGCGCTTGGGATCGTCCTTGAACACGCGCTGGTTGATGATCGCGTCGATGGCGACGGCGGTCTTGCCGGTCTGGCGGTCGCCGATGATGAGCTCGCGCTGGCCGCGGCCGATCGGCACCATCGAGTCGATGGCCTTGAGGCCGGTCTGCATGGGCTCGTGCACCGACTTGCGGCGAACGATGCCGGGCGCCTTGATCTCGATGGGCGAGAAGCTCGTGGAGTCGATCGGGCCCTTGCCGTCGATCGGGTTGCCGAGCGCGTCCACGACGCGGCCCATCAGCCCGGGGCCGACCGGGACCTGGACGATCTTGCCGGTGCGGCGGACGGTGTCGCCCTCTTTGATGCCGCGGTCGTCACCGAAGAGCGCCGCGCCGACGTTGTCCTCTTCGAGGTTGAGGACCATGCCCATCAGGCCGCCCGGGAACTCGAGGAGCTCGCCGGCCATGGCGCTCTGCAGGCCGTAGAGGCGGGCGATGCCGTCTCCGACGGACAAGACCGTGCCGGTCTCCGAGACCTGGACGCGGGCCTCGTAGTTCTGGATCTGCTGCTTGAGGATCTCGGAGATCTCTTCGGCTCGAATGCTCATGACGAGCGCTCCTGCCCGAACTCGGGAGAACAAGGGGGAAAAGGAGGTGCTGCGCGGGCCCCTTAGGCCTCGGCGACAGCCCCGGCGTTGCTGAGGGAGAGCTCGCGGGCGTCGGCGCCCCGCGCGAGGGTGCGGTGCAGGGCCTCAAGGCGACCGCGCACGCTGGAGTCGTAGACCTTGCCGCCGACTTGGGCGACCATGCCGCCGATCAGGCTCGCGTCCACGTCGAAGCTGACGATGACAGTGCGGCCGGTGGCCTTCGCGAGGCCATGCTCGACATGGGCGGCCGTCACCGCGTCGAGGGGACGCGCGGTGGTGACGGTGGCGCGGACGCGGCCCGCCAGCTCATCGGCCATGGCTTCAAAAGCGCGGGTGATGTCGGGGAGCGCGTCGAAGCGGCTCTTGTCGAGGACCAAGCGCATGAAGTTGTTGACGAAGGGGTGCAGGCCGCTGCGGCTGAGCACCGCGTCCAGCACCGCGTGGCGCTCGGCTTGCGGGATGCCGGGGTTGATGAGAACGCCGCGCAGCTGACCATTGTTGAGGTCGAGGGTGCCCTGCATCTGCTGAAGGCCGGCCCGGATCGGGTCCAGCGCGCCTTCGGCTTGGCCGAGCAAGATCAGGGCCCGCGCATAGCGCCGGGCGAGCGATCCATCAGCCATTGTGCACCCCCTCAGCCTTGGTCTGGCCCGCACCGACGGAGCTCAGGAATTCCCGGTCGAGGCGCTTGTGGTCTTCCTCGTTGATCTGGCTCACGACCGCGGTGGTGGCCAGGTCGATGGCGATGCGGGCGGCCTCGGCGCGCAGGGCCGCGCGGGCGCGCTCGCCCTCTTCGCGCAGGCTGCGCTCGGCGGAGCGACGCAAGCTCTCGGCGTCCTCGCGGGCCTTGGCCACGATCATGCGGTGCTCGTCGGTCGCTGCGCGGTCGGCCTCGCTGCGCATGCGCTCCAGCTCGGCGTCGAAGCCGGCCAGCTTGGCGGTGACCTCGGCGAGCTGGGCCTGGGCCTCAGCCTCTGCGCGGGCCGCCGATTCAATGTCGTGGGCGATCTGCTGACGGCGCGCCGCCAGCGCCGGCCCGATCTTTCCGCGCGCGAGGTAGCCCAGCAGACCGAGCAGCAGCCCCAGGTTGACCGCGTGGAGGGCGATCTCTTTGAGGGGGATGCCATCGTGGTGCTCTGCGCCTGCAGCGGCGCCGCCGCTGGCGAAGGCGAGCGCGGGGACGGCCATCAGCAGGGCAGCGGCGCCGAAGCGGATCGCGCGACTGAGGCGGGGAGAACGTTCGGAGCTCATTGCTTTACCCCACCGCCGCGTGCAGCGGCCGACCGAGGACGCGGCCAGCGATCTGGGATGCGA
>CANHON010000232.1 GCA_947462115.1 Deltaproteobacteria bacterium
GATGAAGGTCCAGCTCAGGCTGGGGCTGAGGCCGGGGTCCCAGGCGTGCCGCAGGGGGAACCAGCCCGCCTGGAAGCCGAGCAGCCACGCGGCGGCCATCGCCACCCAAAAGTAGGGGAAGGCGCCGATCAACGACAGCAGCGGCGGCCCGAGCTGGTCGAGCCAGCCCCCGCGTCGCCAAGCGGCCAGGGCGCCGAGGCCCGCGCCGAGGGTGAAGCTGATGATCAGCGCGCCGCCGGCCAAGAAGCTGGTCCACAAGAGGCCGCTGCCGATGATCTCGGTGACCGGCGCCGGGTAGAAGGCCACGCTGCGCCCGAGCTCGCCCTGCGCGAGGTTGCCGATGTAGTCGAGGTATTGGCGCCAGAGGGGGGCATCGGACAGGCCCAAGGTGAGGCGCAGGGCCGCCATCGCCTCGGGCTGAAGCTGGCCTTGGAGGCGGGCGAACAGGGCCGCGGCCGGGTCGCCGGGCATCAGGCGGGGGATGAGGAAGTTCAGGGTGATGGCCACCCAGCCGGCCAAGGCGTAGAAGGCGCCCCGGCGCGCCAAGACGCGGAGCACGCCGGTCGAAGGGGGCGGCGGGGCGCTCATGAGCCGTCCTCGTCGCGGGCGTGCAGGCGGCTGAGCACCAGCAAGGACTCTGGGCTGCTGTGGGGCGACAGCAAAGCGAAGGGGTCGTCGGCCGACGGGAAGCCGCTCAGCCAGCGGGTGTTGGCCTGCCCCCAGCTCGGGCTCGGGAACAGCGGGATGGCCGGGGCCACCGCGGCGAAGCGGCGCTGCAGGCCCACCGCGAGGCGGCGCTGCTCGTCGGGGTCGGTGGCTTGTTCGAAAGCGGTGAGCAGCGCGTCGGCTTCGGGGTCGGCGAGGCGGTGCCACTGGCTCGCGGCGGGCTCGCCGAGGGGCCGCAGGGCGGCGCTGCCGAGCAGGCCGGCGTAGAGGTCGTAGGGGGTGGGCCCGTCGCCGGACCAGCCGAAGGACAGCCGGAAGTCGCCGCGCGACAGCCCGTCCATCCAGGCGCCGAAGTCGCGGGCCCGCACCGGCGCGTCCACGCCGACCGCCCGGAGCTGGACCGAGATCACCTGGGCGGCCCGCAGCCAGTCCGACCAGCCGCTGACCACCTCGAGCTCGGCCCGGAGCGTGGCCCCCGAAGCGTCGTGCCGCAGGCCATCTTCGCCGAGCTTCCACCCCGCTTGGTCGAGCAGGGCGCCGGCCCGCGCCGGGTCGTGGCTCACCCAGTCGCCGAGGCGCAGGGCCTCGGGGTCCAGCCAGGCGCGGTGCTTGTCGGACAGGCCGGTGCCGTCGCTGCCGTGGGTGGTGCCGTGCATGGCCAGCCGAACGAGCTGGTCGCGGTCAATGGCGAGGCTCAGCGCCTTGCGCACCGCCGGGTCGTCGAAGGGGGCCCGGGCGGCGTTGGCGTAGAGGAAGATGGTCGCGCCCATCGGCGGCGACCAGTCGATGTGGTTGGCGGGGTCGCGGTCCACGAACACCCGCTGCGCCGCCGGGATGAAGGTGCCGCACCAGTCCACCTCGCCGTGGATGAGCGCCACGTTGGCCTGGTCGTTGCCGGACATGGCCGGCAGGCGCAGGCGCTCGACGCCGAGGGCCGCATCGGGGTTCCAGTGGTGGGGGTTTCGACCGAGATCAAATACCTGTGTCTCGAACCGCAGCACCTCGGTGAAGGGGCCGCTGCCCACCGGCTCGGGGTTGTTCCAGCCAGCGGGGTCGGCGACCCCCGTCCAGATGTGGGCCGGGACGATGGGCACCTGGGCCACCCGGCCGAGCGCCGGGCTGAACGGCGCCTTGAGCCGCAGGTGGACGGTGTGGGGGTCGATCACCAGCACCTCGGCGATGCGGGGGCCGAGGCCCTGGCTGTCCAGCGCCGGCTCGCGCTGGATCAGGCCAAAGGTGAAGGCGACGTCCGCGGCGGTCAGCGGCGCGCCGTCGCTCCACCGCACCCCTTCGCGCAGGCGGAGCGCCAGGGTGGCCCCGCCGTCGATCCAGCCCCACTCCGTCGCCAGCCAGGGCACAAAGGCGTCCTGCACGCTGTTGTAGATGAACAGCGGCTCATAGACCCCGGCCTGGGTGGGCCAGCGCGCCCCGCCGCCCGCCGAGAAGGGGTTGAAGTTCTCCACCCAGGTGGCCTGCAGCTCTTTGACGACCACCAGGGTGCCCGGCGGCGCCGCGACCGGCGGCCGGCAGCCGAGCAGGGCCGCCGCGAGGGCGCAGGCCCGCCCCCGGTGGCCACGGGCGCTCACGGGCTGCGCTCGTAGACCCGCACGTGCTCGACCTCGACCCGCGCGGGCAGGGCAGACTCATCGAGCGCGCCGACGAAATTGCCGCCCACCGCGAGGTTGAGGAGGAGGAAGAAGGGCCGGTCGAAGGCCCAGGCGGCGCCATCGGGCAGGTCGCCGGGGGTCACGGTGGCGAAGACCTCGCCGTCGATCATCCAGGCGATGTGGCCGGGGTCGATGTCCACCGCGAAGTCGTGGAAGTCGTCGCCGAAGGTGCCGGCCCGCAGGGTGTACTGGCCGCTGATGCTGTCGGCGCCGGAGTAGCCGGGGCCGTGGATGGTGCCGAGCGCGGTGTAGGGCTCCTCGCCGCGCAGCTCCAGGATGTCGATCTCGCCGCAGGCGGGCCAGCTCACTTGGTCGATGTCGGCGCCGAGCATCCAGAAGGCCGGCCACAGGCCGCTCCCCACCGGCAGCTTGATGCGGGCCTCGACCCGGCCGGTCTGCACCGCGAAGCGCCCCTGGGTGAGCACCCGGCCGGAGGTGAAGCGGTTGCCCTCGTAGTCCTCGCGCAGCGCCTCGATGATGAGCTTGCCTTCACCGTCCTGGCGCACGTTCTCGGTGCGGTCGGTGTTGAACTCCAGCTGGTTGTTGCCCCAGCCGTCGCCGCCGACGTCGTGGACCCACCGGCTCGGGTCGATGGGCGCGCCCGCGGCCCCATCGAATTCATCGGCCCAAACGAGGGTGTAGCCGCCGAGGGGGGCCAGGGCCTCGTCGGTGTCCGCTGCGGCGCAGGCCGCCGAGAGCAGCGTGATGCACGCCATTGGGAAGGACTGGCTCTGGCGCATGGCTCAGCCCTCCTCGATGTAGAGGTCGTCGATGGTGAGCGTATCGCCCGGGGCGCCGCCCGCGCCGATGAGCACATAGGGCCCGGTCACGGCGCTGAGGTTGGCGCCGCCCGCGGCAAAGTCGGCCATGGGCACGCGCAGGTGGTGCCACTGGCCGTCGGGGGTCCAGCCGTAGCCGGCGAGGGGCAGCACCGCCTCGGCGCCGGCCTGCATGTGGAGCGCGAGCTCGGTGAGGCCGGGGTCGCCGGAGCGCAGGCTGATGGCCAGCACGCCCCAGCCCGACAGGTCCCGCGGGCTGTCCCAGGTGAGGCCGCCGCCCAGCCAGCCCTTGTCGTTCACCTCCAGCTTGGCCGCCTCGCGCCCCTCCACGATGTCTTGGAGCTCCACCTTCTCGCTGTAGGTGGCCTCGTAGATGTAGTAGTGGGTGTCCACGTCGTTGATCTCGACCCGCTCGGAGCTGCCGCCCTCGTAGTACAGGCCGAGATCGAGCCGCTTTTCCCCCTCTTGGAAGGGGTCGGGGCCCTGGGGCAAGGCCGGGCCGGTGTCGGCGCCGGCGGTGTCGGCGGCCGGATACGCGGCGGCGCCCGGATCTTCCCGACAGGCGCACAGCGTCAGGGCGAGCAAAAGGCAAAGCGGGGTGGTGGCGAAGAACGTCATGTGGGGCGCGGTTTGCATGCGGCTCATGGGGCGTCTCCGGTGTCATCGTCGGCCAGGCCAGGCGCGCGCACGAGGGCGACGGTGCCATCGTCGCCTTCGACCTTCACCCAGCCGATGGGCGTGCCGCCGAGGGACTCGATGGCCGCGAAGGCCGTCGGGGCCACGGGGTAGGCGATGGTGCCCGTGGCGTCGTAGGTCACATCGTCGGGGAAGTCGTCGAGGATGGCTTGGTAGCCGTCAATCGCGATGTTTCGGACGTAGTAGAGCAGGGCGGTGTCGGCCTCGCGCCGCTCGTAGATCTGCTGGGCCGCTAGGGCGGTGTAGAGCTGGTTCTCGCCGTTGGGGCGCAGGGCCAGGGCCGTCGCCCAGGCGTAGAAGCTCGCGGGCCAGAAGCCGGCGTCCTGAACGATCCACCGCGTCTCGTCGGCGATGCCGTCCTCGGCGAAGGGGTTGTTGGGGTCCCGCAGGGCGGCGGCGTTGGGGTGCACGCCCTCGGCCTCGTCGATGAGCTGGAGCTCCACCGCGCTCAGCGCCAGGCCGTAGTTGTACTTGGGGGCCGGCAGGCTGCAGCCCAAGGCGGCGAGCAGCGGCAGCACCGTGGGCAGGTGGTTGTTTCGGCGGTGTTTCAGCATGTTTGGTGCGCGCATCTCAGATCCCCACCATGGCGTAGGTGCCGATCTCCCACTCGGTGCCCAGGCCGCGGGGGTAGCCGATGGTGTCGGGCGAGTAGCGGTCGAGGGTGCGGTACTGGGCCCGCACGCCGAGCCGCGGCCGGGAGCGCGCCAGATCCGGCCGCAGCCAGCTCCAGGACAGGTCGGTGATCGACTGCATGGGGAAGGTGAGGTTGAAGTCGCGGTGGAAGTCGTAGGGGCCCCAGTCGTTGAAGCGGAGCGCCGTGTCGAGGCTGAGGTTCCTGTACCATCCGGTGAAGCTGCCGCCATAGGCGGTGATCTGGCGGGCGTCGCCGCCGGTGCTCTGCTTGGTGCCGCCCGAGCCCGAGAGGCGCATGCGCAGGTCGGCGGTGGGCCGCACGTGAACGTGCCCGGACACGTCAAAGAGCGTGGCCGCCGGCGCCGCGGCGTCGAAGGAGAACAGCTGGCCGTCCCGGGTGAAGCCGACGTGGCTGTCGAGCGAGGTGGGCAGCCACTGCACGAGGCCGTCGATGGCGGCCGAGAAGCGGGCGTCCTCGCGGGCGAAGTTGTCCCACATCCACATCCAGGAGCCCGGCGTGGGATCGTAGACCAGCAGCAGCTCCACGGCCTTGGTCTCGCGGTTCTCGCGCACCACGAAGGGGTCGTCGACGAAGTTGCGGGGCGTGACGCCCGGCGTGAAGCGCCCGGTGGTGGGATCGACGGTGGCGTCGATCAGCGGGAGGGGCCCAGCCAGCGGCTTTTGCCACAGGGCGGAGGGCGCGATCTGGAAGGTGCCGAGGTTGAGCGCCACCCCGCCGAGCACCGCCCGGTGGTTGCCGCGGCCCGACTGCTTGAGGCGCCAGCCGGTGAAGGTCTGCACCGGATCGGGGCCGGCGTCGGCGACCAGGCCCTGCTGGCCGCCCTGCACATAGGCGCTGACCGGACCGATGCTCCCGGCGAGCTTGGCGCGGAAGCCGAGCGTATCGGCCATGCGGATCTGGTCCTCCAGCACGTCAAAGCCGCTGCCGCCGAAGGACTCCGCCCCGGTCGCCGCGCTGACGGTCTGGAAGGACTGGCCCACCTTGTTGGTGCCGGCCCACAGGCCGCCGAGGGTCAGGCCCTCGCCGTTCTTGCCGGTCTCGAGCACGAGCGCGCTGCGGCGCAGGCGGGGCTCGCTGATGGCGCTCGAGGTGGTGGCGGCGCCGCTGGCGGCGAGGTCCTCTTGGTGGGTGAGGGTGAGGGTGATGGGGCCGACATCTTCGCGCAGCTTGGCGATGACCGTGGGGTTGGCCCCCCAATAGATCTGCGGCCCCATCGCCAGCTTGAGCGGCGACAGCGCGCCCTTGCCGGTGACCTCGACCCCCACCGGCACCTGGGCCTGGTAGATGTCGGGGCTGGGGCCATAGTTGGCCTCGCGGTAGATCCCGAAGAAGTCGCCCTCGTAGCCCCAGTGGTAGTGGCCCTGGCGGTAGTAGCCCTGCACCTTGGCGAGGGGGCGGTCGATCTCGAAGCCGGCGTCGTGCACGCGGGTGCGCTGAAGGGGCCCCACATCGACGGTCTGGCCCTTGGCGTCCACCACCGGCCGGGCTTGGCCGGCGGCCTCCCAATACAGCGGGTCGATGCGGTTGTCGGGGGTGTTCCCGAGGATGCTGAGCCGCAGGTCGGCCCGGACGCCGCTGGTGGGCGTGGCCTCCGCCCCGAACCAGAAGTTCTCCATGTGGTCCACCACGGCGGGCTCCATGCCCTCGCTGCCGGTGCGGGCCGAGCTGATGCTCCACATGTCGACCCGCAGGTCGGTGATCCGCAGGCGGCGCAGCTCGTCGATGGCCGGGGCGAGCTGGCCGGCGACGGCCTGGGACTCCATCTGGCTCAGGTTGAGCGCGGCGAAGTGCTGGTGGATGGCCGCGTTGTCGGTGCCCGGCGCGTAGGGGTCGAGCGCGAAGGCGCCCTGGAGCAGGTAGTAGGCCGGGCGCGGCTGCAGCGTGATCTGGCCGTCGGGCGTGGTCGGACCCAGCGCACAGACGCCGAACCACTCCTCGTTCATGTTGTTTTGGCCCTCGACGAAGTCAAAGGCGTAGCCTGCGTTGGGCCAGCTCGCGTTGGTGTCGTGGACGTCGAGCCGCTCCTCCTGCAGGTACTTCCACCAGCCGTCGGCCCACTGGAAGACGTAGCCGCCGATGGCGTTGCCGACCGCGCCCTTCTCGGCGGTCTGCAGGTAGATCTCCTCCCACTGCTCGCGGAGCAATTCGGCCTGGGCCGCGCCGTCTTCGCGCTCGCTGCGGGCGTTGTAGGCGTCGCTGCCGAACTCGGTGTAGACGAAGGGCACGCCCAAGGTCTCCTCGACCCGGGCGTAGAGGTCGCGGGCCGAGGGGCCCCGGTAGACGTTGCTGCCCATGATGTCGAGGTTGGGCACCAGCTCGTCGATCAGGTCGAGGTACTGCAGGTCGCCGTTGGCGATCGAGACGGGGTGGCTCGGGTCGGTCGCGTGGATCGCGTCGACCAATTCGCCCATCAGGGAGTAGAGGTGGCGCGCCTTGGCCTCTTGGCGCTCGCCTTCGGGCAAGGCCTCGATCTCAAAGCTCTTCCAGGACAGGCCATAGTTGTTCTCGTTGCCGAGCAAATAGAACAGCAGGCCCTCGGTGCCCTTGTATTGCTCGACCGCGGCCATGGTCTCGGCCTTGATCGCCGCCCGGTGCGCGGGGTCGCTGTAGTCGACCACCGGCACGAAGCGCCCGCCCACGGTCAGGCCGTAGCGGCCGACCAAGGGGTTGATCATCGTGGTGATGCCGTAGTTTTGGTAGATCCAGGTGATCCACTTCGGCGGCACGCCGGGGAACTGGCGGATGGTGTTGACCCCGGCGGCCTGGAGCAGCTTCATCTCGTTGCGGAGGGCATTTTCGATGAAGGCGTCGCTCTGCGCCCACAGGTTGTAGCCATAGTTCTCGCCGATGGGCGAGTAGCCCCAGTTCATCCCGCGGA
>CANHON010000233.1 GCA_947462115.1 Deltaproteobacteria bacterium
GACCAGGCGGGGCGCGCGGCGAGGCCGAGCCCGAGCAGGCCCAAGCCGAGCAGCGGTGCGCGTCGTCGAGCCCAGCGGAGGCAGGCCATGTCCGCGCCTAACCCGCCGCTCCACTGCACCGGCTGGCGGGTCGGCGGCGGATCCCTCGGGGCTCCGAGGCTCGTCTGTCGGCAATTCGAATCTGTTGGCTGGATTCAACGAAAGTGTTGAGCTGTTGTCAGTACTACTACAATAGTGTCTGAAAAACAAGACAAGGGTGTCGTAGCACTCGGGCCACGGCCCGGCGGCAGGTGACAGCGCGCCTCGGGATAGCCGGGGGCGGTCGCGGCGGCGCGCGGCGCGGGGGTGCGCGGGATGGGCGAGCGGTCGGGGCAGCAGGCGGGGCGGATCTGCCCGGTGGAGGTCGCGGGCCCCGCCGGCGGCGTGCAGATCGGCGGCGGCGCGCTGGTCCTCATCGCCGGGCCCTGCCTGATGGAGAGCGAGGCCCAGCTCGTGGAACTCGGCCTGGCCATCGACGCCATCGCCCGCCCCCGCGGCCTGCCCTGGATCCTGAAGAGCAGCTTCGACAAGGCCAACCGCACGAGCCTCGGCGGCGCCCGCGGGCCCGGCCTGGCCACTGGCCTCGGCTGGCTGGCGGCGGCCCGGGCGGCGGTGGGCGTGCCGGTGACCACCGATGTCCACGCGCCCGAGCAGGCGGGGCCGGCCGCCGAGGTGGTGGACCTGCTGCAGATCCCTGCCTTCCTCTGCCGCCAGACCGACCTGCTGGTCGCCGTCGGCGCCACTGGCCGGCCCGCCCACCTCAAGAAGGGGCAGTTCGTCGCGCCCACGGCCATGGGCCCGGCGGTCGAGAAGCTCCGGGCCAGCGGCGCGCCGGGCGTGCTGCTCACCGAGCGCGGCACCACTTTTGGGCACGGCGATCTGGTCGTGGACATGCGGGGCCTGCTGCAGATGCGGGCGCTCGGCGTGCCGGTGGCCATGGACGCCACCCACGCCGCCCAGCGCCCCAGCGGCCTCGGCGGGGCCAGCGGCGGGGACCGGTCGAGCGTGGCCCCGCTGGCCCGGGCGGCGGTGGCGGTGGGCGTGGACGCCGTGTTTTTGGAGGTCCACCCCGATCCCAGCCGGGCGCCGAGCGACGGGCCGGTGATGGTGCCGCTCGCCGAGCTGGCGGCGCTGCTCGACAGCCTGCTCGCCATCCGGGCGGCCCTCCATGGGCGCTAAGCGGGGCGGGGCGCCACCACCCGCCAGCTGAGGATCGGCAAGGGGACAAAGCCCCTCACATCAACGGTCTGCTGGCTGAGCACCCAGGCCCAGGCCACCTCGAGCTGGCCGCGGCGCTCCACCTCGACCCGGCGGCGGTGGCTGCGGCCGGCGGCCACGCCCTCCATGAGGTCGAGCACCATCAGCGGGCCGGGGTCGGGCAGGGTGATGAGCTCGCCTTGGATCGGCCGACCGGCGGGCTCGGGCACGAGCACCGGGGCGCCCGAGGGGGTGCGGTAGAGCTGGCCGCGGCAGGTGGCCTCGGCGTGGGGGAAGGCCGAGAGCAGCCCACCAGAGGCCATCCCCGACATGAGGGTGCCGTAGACGAACAGCAGCTCAGGCATCGGGGCCCCCCCGGTCGGCGGCGGGCGCGGGGAGCGGCTGGGCGGCCAGCCAGGCCGAAAGGCGGCCGCGCAGGGGGTCGAGGGCCTCGAGGATCAGCCGCCCCTCGTCATCTTCGTGGAGGAGCAGGTGAAGGGCGTCGTCGAGCACGAGGCGGGCCCCGATCGCCCGCGCCCAGCCGCCCCCGACCAACGCGGCCCAGAGATCCGCGTCCTGCAGGCTCGTCTCGGGGTGGTACAGCGGCGCCCAGCCCTGGCTGCGGCAGAAGGCCACCAGGCTCGGGATCAGGGGGCCGAGCGGGCGGCTGCCGGCGCAGAGGGCCGGCCCCTGCGGTCCGCGGCGGACCTGCACGGCGCCGCCGTGATCGCGGTCGAGCAGCAGCAGGGCGCCGAGCAGGCCGATGACCGGGCAGCGCAGGAGGGCCCGAAGACGAAGGGTCCGGCGGTCCGGCAGGATGCGGGGCGGGGCCTCCCCCGGCGACAGCAGGCCCCCGTGGACCCGCGCCGCGGCGCTGACCACGGTGGGGCGGCGCGGCGGCCCCTGGGCGGCCCGGCGGAGGGCCGGGTTGACCTCGGTGAGGCCCCGGGCGAGGCTGCGCACGGCGGGCGGAAAGGCGAGCAGCAGCCCCGGCTCGTCGAGGTGCTGCAGCCACGGGCCGGGGCGCTCAGGTGGGGGCGCCTCGGGCTCGCCCCGGGGCGCGGGCAAGCGCGGGCCGGCGGGGGGCCCCCGGAGCTCGGCGAGGCTCTCGCCCCAGATGCGGGCGTCCCAGCTCAGGAACCGCCGGGCGGTGGCCTCGTGGGCGCGCCGCGGGCCCGGCGCGAGGCCGATCGGGGGATGGGCGGCCTCGGACATCCAGCGCTGGTAGGCGGGATCGCTGAGCGCCACGCTGATCCCATCGTCGGCGAGCTGGGGGCGCGCCGCCGCCCCGACGCTCGGCAGCAGCCGGTCTGCGACGCGGTGGAGGTCGCCGCGCCGCGCCCCCATGGTCAACAAGGGCGGCAGCTCGGCCTCTTTGGCGTCGGCCGCGTCGAGCAGGGCCCGCAGCTCCAGGGGGCTTAGCTCGCCCGCCCCGAGGAGGGCGCGCAGCACAATGGCGTAGGTGTCCGGGTTCTCGCCGGTTCCGCAGCGGAGGTCGGCGATGGCGGGCCGGCCCGGGGCCCGGCGGGCGGGCGAAGGGATGGGCAGGGGGAGCTGGGCCCGGCGCGGGGGCGCGAGGGCGGCGTCCGGCAGGAGCAAGGCCGGCTCCAGCAGGGGGCGCAGGCCGGCGGCGCGGCGCTGGAGCTGATCGGCCGGGGCCATCGGCGCCCGGGCCCGGAGCGCCCGCTGCAGGGAGCCGGCGCTGCCATCGGCGAGGATGCTCTGCATCAGGTCGCTCTGGACGATCATCTGGGTGAGGGTCGGGGCGCGGCGGGCCGGCGCGGCGATGGCGACCCGCAGGCCCCGGGGGCTGAGGCCGATGTGCCCGGTGCCCTCCAGCAGACCGAGCTCGCGGCCGAGCGCCCAGGCCTCGTGCACCACCCGCAGCTCCCAGCCGAGCAGGTCGGCCAGCAGGCGGGGCCGCCGCGCGCCGCCGTAGACCGCCGCGATGAGCCGCAGCAGGGCGTCGGGCCGCAGGTCGATGGGCGGGTCGCCTCGGGCGGGCCCGGGGCTGCGGTCGGTGGGCATGGCCCCCCTGGAGTGCGGCGGTCGGGGTGGGTCAGGAGACTTCAGGCTAACGTATTGACACGCCAATAGGTGAACCGCTAAGGTGCGGCGGGGCCCAAGGCTCTGCCATCGGCGCTTTTTGGCGCTGCCTGCGCTTCGACCGATCGGTGCGCTCCGGCGCCCGTCCGCGGGCGCCCCAAGGTTTCAGGATGTCTCGCGTGGCCCGACGGTTGGCAATTCTCCGGGTGGGCGGCGCGCCCGGCGACATGGATCGCGGGACGCAGCGGCCCCTGTGGTCGGCCGCCGACGAGACCACCCTGCTGGGGCCCGATCAGCTCCTCGAGGTGGGCCGCGAGGCCTTCGACACCTCGCCGCGGGCGCGGGCGGCGCGCTCGGCCCGGGCGGCGCTGCGCCGGATGGAGCCGGTCGTCCTGCTCGCGCCCCGCTGGAGCGCCACCGAGCGCTTCCTCGAAGACCTCGCCCAAGACCTCGCGGTCGGCGAGCCCACGGTGGCCTGCCGGGTGGTGGGTTTTCGGCACCTGCAGGGGCGCGGGGTGGTGGAGGCTTGGCGCCACACCCTCCAGCTCCTCGGTCGCCTCGTGGACGGCGCCCCGCGGGCCGAGCTGCCGAGCGGCGTGGCCGACCGGCGGGGCTTTCGGTGGGCCCTCGATGAGCTGCTGGAGACCATTCACGAGAAGGCGATGCACCGCACCGCCCTGCTCGCCCACGGCTGCGACGCCCTGCCCGTCGAGCTGCTCGACGATCTGGTGGCCGCTTGGCGGGACTACTACGCCCGGCACCCCGAGCACCGCCGGGTGACCAGCCTGTTCGCCGCCGCCGACACCGCCCGCTGGCTCGCGGTCGAAGGGCGGCCGATCATCTACCTCGCCGACTACGCCGAGACCGAGGCCCTGGCGGCGATGGTCGGCCGGGCCGGACCCAAGCCCCTGCGCAGCCTGGAGCGGGCGGCCCGGTTCACCGGCGGCATCCCGGCGCTGGTGGAGCGCCTCGCGGACTTCGCGCGGGTGGGCGGCGCGCTGCCCTCGCGCCCCAAGGAGATCCTCGACGCGCTGGGCGGCTTGGCCGAAGAGCTGCGCGGCGCCGTGGACATCGTGTGCGCCCACGAGCTGCTCGCCGAGCGCCTCGCCTCGCTGCAGCACGGCGAGCCCACCCCGATGGTGCCCGAGCTCGACCGCCAGCTCATCACGGCGGGCCTGCTGCGGCCGCTGCGGACCGCCCGGGGGCCCGAGGTCGCCTTGCGCGCCCCGGCCATCGCCCTGTTCGTGACCTGAGCCGCGCGCCTCGCCCGCGGGTTCAGTGCTTCAGATCTGTTTGGGAGCGGGTGATGCCCCCAAATAGATCTGAATGGTGGTGGATCCGGCTGGCTTATCCCCAGCAGACCCGGTTGCGGCCGCTGCGCTTGGCGACGTAGAGGCGCTGGTCCGCCAGCTCGAACAGCGAGGCGACGGTGGCGAGGGGCTCGCCGAGCTTGGTGGTCACGCCGCCGAAGGAGACCGTGACGGGGATCGTGGCGCCGTCGGCGATCACGGGCTCGGCGGCGATGGCGGCCCGCACCCGCTCGGCGATGCGCTGGGCGAGGCGCTCGTCGGCGCCCGGCAGCAAGATGCCGAATTCTTCGCCGCCGAGGCGGCCCATCCGGTGCGGACCGCCGACGTTCTTCTGCACCCGGCGGGCGATGGCCTTGAGCACCTCGTCGCCAGCGCCGTGGCCCCAGGTGTCGTTGACGTGCTTGAAGTGATCGGCGTCCAGCATGACGATCGAGATGGGCTTGTTGAGCTGGTGGCCCTTCTCGATGGCGCCCTGCACCTGTCGCAGGAACATCCGGCGGTTGTCCACGCCGGTGAGGGCGTCCTGGTGCGCGAGCACGCTGAGCTCGCGGTTCTCGGCCTCCAAGCGGCGGGCCTCGGCCTCTTGCTGCTCGAGCTCGGCCTCCAGCGCCCGGGCGCGCTCCTCGGCTTGGCTGGTGATGTCGAGCAAGGCGAGGTTGGCCTGGCCGAGCAGCATGTCCATCGAGGGCTGGGCGCTGGTGCGGATCGCGAGCTCGTCGCCGAGGCGCCGGGTCTGGACGCCGAGCTGGTCCACGAGCTTGCCGAGCTCCTCCCGGATGCCGAGGGTCTTGAGCGCCGCCTCGGCGTGCTCGATGTTGTGGGTGCTGGCGCCGGCCTGAACGAGATCGGCGAGCCGGTCGGCGGCCTGGGCCACGAGGATGAGCTTGGGGGCCCGGGCGTCGAGGCTCTCGTGGTGGTGGTGAGAGATGGCCGCCACGATGTTCTCGGGCAGGGACCCGCTCAGCGGGCCGTGGCGGAACATGGTGGCGTGGTCGAGGCCGGTGATCGCCCGCTCGCGCACGCAGCGATCGTGGCCGGGGAGGGTGGTGAAGGCGCTCAGCGCCGTACCGAAATTCGGGTGCTGGATCGCCAGCATCAGCGTGCCGAGGTCCTGCATGAGGCCGACCGCGAAGGCCTCAAAAGGATCGTCGAGGCCGGCGAGCTGGGCGAGCATCTGCGAGGCGGTGGCGCGGCGGAGGCTGTCCTCCCAGAACTTGTTGGTGTCGAAGGTCCCGGTGTAGCAGCCGGAGACCGCCGCGCGGATCGCGTAGGTCACGGAGGTGGCGCGCACCGCGCGGGCGCCGAGCTTGACGACGGCCTTGGGCACGCTGTGGACGGGCTGCCCGGCGTAGCGCGCCGAGTTGGCGACCCGGAGCAGCTCGACGGTGAGGCCCGGATCTTGGGCGCAGATCTCCGAGAGCTCTCCCAGCGACTTGGTGGGATCTCCCGCCACTTTGAGGATTCGGGCGATCGCAGCGGGCGGGGTGGGCAGCTGGGTGGCGGGCGGCGGGGGGGACTGCAGTGCTGGGGCGGACATCGCCACTCCTTTGGCTGTTCGGTGGGACGCTGCGCGGGGGCGTCTGTGCTTCCTCGACATCGGGGGGATCGGCTCGCGGCCCGCAGAGTTGAGCGCCGCTGACGGCTCTTTTGGCGCGGACCAAGCCCCACAATTGGGCCGAGGCCGGACCGTACGGGGGGGCCGAATTGGGCTATCATGGCCCCTGAAACCGGCTGTAAGCGGGAGAATCGCGCCGCTTCTCCAGTGCGTCTCGGTGCACGGCGGAGGCCTTCGGCTGTTCAGTTCCGGCCGCCGGGGGGCCCGAATACGGGAGCGGCGACCGGGCCCCAGCGCCCGGCGGCGGGCCGGCGGGCCCAGGAGGTACTGCATGATCGGGGCGATCGGGGACGGCTGGCCGCAGTCAGAGGCCGAGGCGGCGCAGGTGATCGGGGGGCTGAGCGCCGAGGTCCGGCGGCACGCCCAGCTCTACCACCAGGCCAGCGCGCCCGAGATCAGCGACCAGGACTACGATCAGCTGTTCGCCCGGCTGGAGGCGCTGGAGCGTCGGTGGCCGGCCCTCCGCGCGGCCGACAGCCCCACCGGGCAGGTGGGCTGGGCGCCGGTGGCGTCGCTGCAGCCTTTTCCGCACCGTAAGCCCATGTTGTCCTTGGCGAACGTGTTTAGCGAGGCCGAGCTGCAGGACTGGGTGGCCAAGCGGGACGAGGCCGGGGCGCTCCGGGGTGGCCTGCTCGCGGCCTTGGATCGGGCGGACGCCGCGGCCGAGACCACCCTCGCGTTGATGGTGGAGCCCAAGCTGGACGGGCTGGCCATCGAGCTGGTCTACGAGAATGGCGTGCTGGTCGGCGCTGGTACCCGGGGCGACGGCGCGGTGGGCGAGGACGTCACCCACACCCTGCGGCGGGTCCAGAGCGTCCCCCTGCGGTTGGCCGCGGGCGCTCCGGCCTACTTGAGCGTGCGTGGCGAGGTGCTGTTCGAGCTCGCGGGCTTTGAGGCCATGAACGAGGCCCGGGCCAAGGCCGGCGACAAGACCTTCGAGAACCCGCGCAACGCCGCGGCCGGCACGGTCCGCCAGCTCGACCCCAGCGCCGCCGGCGAGCGGCCCCTGTGCTTCTTCGCCCACTCTGCGGGCGAGGGCCTCGAGGCGCCGACCCACAGCGCCCTGCTCGGCGCGCTGAAGGACCTCGGC
>CANHON010000234.1 GCA_947462115.1 Deltaproteobacteria bacterium
CAATCCGGTGGTGATCTCAAAGAGCTGGGTGGGGTAGAGCGGCCGGTCGAGGATGCGCCCCACGCCCAAGCCATTGAAGATCAACGCGACCCACGGGAAGCCCTCGACCCGGTGCACCGCGCCCCCGGCGAAGGCCACCAGCTCGTCGCCCAGGGGGGCCGGGCACAGCGCGCCGTGGCAGCAGCCGGCGAAAAAGCAGCCCACCCGGCCGATGGCGAGCCCCAGCATGATGGCGGGCGCGCCGAGGTCGAGCAACTTCCACATCGGGATCTTTCGGACCTTCGCGTAGATGCCCCCAGAGACGACCCCGCCGATCACCCCGCCGTAGAACGCAAAGCCGCCCCGGTTGGGGTTGAACAAGATGAGGGGGTCAGCGACCAGATCGGCGGGCTGCGCGAACACAAAGTGCAGCAAACGACTCCCGCCGAGGCCGGTGGCCACCGCGAGCAGGTAGAGCGGGACGAGCAGGTCGGGGTCGATGCCCACCCGCGGCGCGCGCAGGTGCACCACCAAGATGGCCCCCAGGAAGGCCAGCGTGACCATCAGGCCCCAGGTGTGCAGGCCGAGGCCGTTGAGCTCGTAGAGGGTCGGGTACATGCGGCTCCCTAACGACGGCGCCCGGGCCCGGCCGCTGGGCAGCGTGGAGCCCGCCCGGATAAACCCACCCTTCGGCGTCGGCCCGGGGATCCCCGTTGGCGCGCCCAACGCCCCCGGAGGTCTCTGTGAACGACGCGCTCATCGTCACCCTGCTCAGCGCGGTCCCCAAGGGCGCCCTCACCCGGACGATGGGCCGCGGGGCGCGCCTGCGCTTGCCGGCCTGGGCCCACAAGGCGCTGCTGCGCTGGTACGTGGGCCACTACAAGGTCAACCTCGACGAGTGCGTGGGCGGCATCGACGACTATGCCTCGCTCGGCGACTTCTTCGTCCGCGCCCTCAAGCCGGGCGCACGCCCCGTCCACGCCGACCCCGACGTGCTCGTGAGCCCGGTGGACGCGCGGGTGCACACCTTTGGGACCATCGAGGGCGGCAAGTTCCTGCAGGCCGATGGCCAGCCCTGCTCGGTGGGCATGCTGCTCGGCGTCGGTGACCCGCGGGTGCCCAAGGCCACCGCCGCCGACGTGGCCCGCTACGAGGGCGGCGGCTGGGCCATCCTCTACTTGTCCCCCAAGGACTACCACCGCGTCCACACCCCGGCCTCCGGGACGGTCTCGCACTATCGGTACCTTCCTGGCCAGTTTTGGCCGGTCTTCCCAGCCGCCACCCAGAAGGTCCAAGACCTGTTCGCCCGAAATGAGCGGCTGGTCTTCACGCTCGACACGCCCTTCGGCCAGATCACCGAGGTCATGGTGGGCGCCTTCGGCGTCTCCCGGATGACCACCGTGGTGGGCCCCCTCATCACCAACACCGGCGGCGGCGCCGAAGATGTGCGGCTGAACCCGCCGATGCCGGTCGAGCGCGCCGGCGAGCTCGGCCGCTTCAACATGGGCAGCACGGTGATCTTGCTCACCGAGCCCGGACAGCTGCAGTGGACGCTGGTGCGCGGCGCCGACGTGCGGCTCGGCCAGCCCATCGCCCGTCGGGCCTGAGCGGGCGGCGCCCGGCCCCCTCACTCGGCGTCGAGGCGCTGCTCCACGATGACGAACTCCACGCGGCGGTTCTGCTCGCGGGCCGCGGGGGTGCGGGCGGGGTCCAGCGGGCGAGCCGGGCCGAAGCCCACCGCCACGAGCCGCTCGGCCTCCACGCCTTTTCCGACCAAGTACGCTAGGACGGCCTCGGCGCGGAGCTGGCTGAGCCGGGTGTTGACCTTGGCGCTGCCCTGGTCGTCGGTGTGCCCATCGACGCTGACCTTGAGCAGCCGCGGGTGCTGGATGAGCACCCCGGCCACCTCGTCGAGCAGCGCGAAGCTCTCGGCGCGGATGGTCGCCTTCCCCACGTCGAAGTAGACCTTGTCCAAGATCTCAATGCGATCCGCGACGACCCGCGCCTTGGCCTTGACCAGCTGCACCCGGAGCTCGGCGAGCCCGCCGGCCTCGACCTGCACCGGCGCGGTCACGGCTTGGTAGCCGTCGGCCCGCACGATGACGGTGCGCGCGCCAGGGTCCGCCTCGATCCGGGCCACGCCGCCGCTGATCCGGCCGCTCAGCGCGCCCTCGACCTGCGCGAAGCCCGTGATGCGCTCGCCCTCCTCGCCGAGGACCTCCACCCGCACCTCGCCGAACTCCGGGCTCAGCCGCACCCGATGCTCCACCGGGGCCGCCGAGGGGACCGGCACGCTGCCGACATAGGGCGCGTAGCGGGGGAAGTTGACCTGGACCGGGTAGTCGCCGGGGTGCAGCGTGAAGGTGGGGTCGCCTGTGGCCACCTGCGGGCCGCCCTGGGCCTCCACGCTGACCTCTGCGGTGTAGATAACGTCACCGAGGTGATCTTCGACGATGATGTGCACCGCGGCGCTCGGGTCGGGGCAGCCGTCTTCGTCCTTGAAGCGGTCGAGATCTTCCGGCTGCTCCGGGCAGCTATCCAGGCGATCGCTCACCCCGTCTGCGTCGCGATCGCGCACCTTCGTTGGCTCGTAGCCCAAGGCGGCGATGAAGCGGAAGTCCGGGGCCGAGACGCCCGAGGTGAGCGCGGTGCCCACGCCGCCCCGCAGGACCGCCCACGCGCCGAGCCGGCCGAAGCCGCCCAGCAGGCCCTCCATCGGGGTGCTCGCGGGATCGAAGATCGGGTTGCCGTAGCCGAGCGCGCCGACGAGATCGACGCTCAGGCCAGCGTCCTCGACGATGAACCAACCGGCGCCCAGCCGAAAGAAGGCCTGGCCCTTCCAGTCGGTGCCGCCGAGCGAGGCCGCCGGTCGTCCGCGGGTGCCGAGGTTGCCCGCCAACAGCACCGGCCCGAGCTCATGATCGACGACGCCGGCCAGCTCCCACGCGAAGCCGCTGGCGGCCACCGCCGAGCCCGCGACCGTGCCGGTGGGCAGCGCCCCGCGCCCGACCACCGCGACGCCCAGCGGGCTGCCGCGCCCCTCCCGGTCGAGGATCACGCCCTTGACATCCAAGGCGACGTCCCCGAGGCCCGCGCCGCCCGGCACCGCCTCGCCCGCCACCTGCATCAGCACCGGCACATCCAGGCCGAAGCGCACGCCCCGAAAGCTGGAGGCCACGATGAGATCGGCGGCCCAGACGTCCGACACGACGTTGAGGTCCCGCAGCGGCCCCGCGTCGCCGCGCCGGTACCGGTAGACCAAGGGGTCGTTGAGGTAGCTCAGGGCCACCCGGCCCTCGATGTAGCCATCGGGCGCGCCGCTCGCGTCGTCCGTCCAGAGGGTGGCCTCCGCGTCGACCGGCATGCGCCAGGCCTGCACGTTGATCTCGGGAACAGCAACGCTGACGCTCTCCTGAGCGACCGCTGCCCCGACCCACAAGAACCAACCCAACGCTGCCGCCACCGAGGCCTCCTGCCCCACCGCGCCCGGGGCCGCCCGAGCATATCCCTGGCGGTCGCGGCACCCGGTGTCGGCCTGAGATCACCGCGCCCGCAGGCCGCCCGAGGGGAGCCTCAGCGGGGCGCGGTCTGCCCGCGGCGGCGCGCCCAGGCGAAGAAGAGCCCAAGCAGGCCGCCGATCCCGCTGAGGGGGAGGTGCGACCCCGACGCGCAGCCGCCGCAGGCCCCGCCCGCCCAGGCGCCCAGCGCGGGCGCGGCCGACAGCCCCTCGGCCTCGACCTCGGCCGCCGGCAGGGCCGCGGTGTCGTCGGGGCTCGGGGCCGCGGTGTCGTCGGGCGCCCCTCCCCCATCGGCCGCCGGGGCGTCGTCCGAAGGGTCCAGCGGATCGGTGCCACGACCCACCTCTTCGCCGTCGCTGACGCCACCCCCGTCGGTGTCGGCCAACAGCGGGTCGCTGCCCACCTCGAGCACCTCGAGCCCGTCGCTGAGGCCATCGCGGTCGGAGTCGGACCGGAGCGGGTCCGTTCCCCGTTCCAGCAGCTCCTCCCCGTCGCCGAGCCCGTCCCCATCGCTGTCCTCGCTGAGGGGATCGGTGCCGATGCGCTGCTCGACGCCGTCCCCGAGGCCGTCCCCGTCGGTGTCGGCGCGCAGCGGGTCGGTGCCGAGCTCGAGCACCTCCACGCCGTCCCCGAGGCCATCGCCGTCGGTGTCCGGGCGGAAGGGATCGGTGCCGATCACGCGCTCCTCGGCGTCCAGCAGCCCATCGCCGTCGGAGTCTCGGGCCACCTGATCATCGGCGGGGTCCAGGGGGTCGGTGCCGTCCAGCAGCACCTCCACGCCGTCGCTGACCCCACCGCCGTCCGTGTCGGCGCGCAGCGGGTCCGTGCCGGTGCCGTCGAGCTCCTCCCCGTCGCGCAGGCCGTCGCTGTCGGTGTCGTCGAGGAGCGGGTCGGTGCCGACCTCGTCGAGCTCCTCCCCGTCGAGCAGGCCGTCGCCATCGGTGTCGTCGAGCAGGGGATCGGTGCCGGTGTCGAGCACCTCCGCGCCGTCCAGCAGCCCATCGGCGTCGGAGTCCTCGTCGAGGGGATCGGTGCCAGCGTCGAGCTCTTCGCCGTCGAGGAGCCCATCGGCGTCGGAGTCGCCGCTGCGGGGGTCGGTGCCGAGGCCCTGCTCCTCGAGGTCGGAGAGGCCGTCGCCGTCGGGGTCCGCCAGCTCATCAAAGCCGTCGCAGTCGTCATCCAGGCCGTTGGCGCGCTCCGGCGCCCCGGGGAACACCGCCGGGTCGGTGTCGTCGCAGTCGGCGCCGCCATAGGCCGCGGCGGCCACGCCGTCGCCGTCGAAGTCAAAGTCATCGTCGCCGGCGCAGTCGGCGTCCAGGCCGTCGTAGGGGGCGTCGAGCGCGCCGGGAAAGACCGCAGGGTCGGCGTCGTCGCAGTCGGTGCCCCCGCCGAGCCGGTCGCTGTCGGCCCCGTCGCCGTCCCAGTCCCGCCCCGCTTCCAGGCGGGCCCGGACCCGCACCGCGAGCCGCTCCCCGCTCGCGTCGACCTCGCCCCGCAGCGTGGCCGTCAGCCGGTGCTCGCCGGCGCTCAGGACCAGCCCGAGGGCATCGGGCACGGGAACGGTGTCCCGCACGTAGTACTCACAGCAGCTCCGGCCGCTGCCGCTCAGGCCGAGGGGCTGCAGCAGCAGCAGCCGACCGTCGAGCTCGACCTGCAGATCGTCGAGGCGGACCTCACAGCCGCCGTGCTGCCCAGCGACCTCCACCTCGACGCTGCGCAGCTCCGCCACGCTCTCGTCCGCCAGCCGGAAGGCAGCGGTGGTGACGGCGCTCCGCGGGGTGGCCACCGCGCACGAGCCCGTGCCAGCGGCCGACTCGGTGATGCCCGAGTCCAGCGCGCTGACCGTCGTGGCGGCGCCCGCGGGCCGCGGCCCCAGCGCCCACGCCAAGGCCCCCGCGCAGCCCAGCCCCATCCCCATCGCGCGCACGCCCATCCAGCCCCCCGAGCTCAGCCCTGCGGACCCTCGGCCCGCCGCCGGAGAGCGTAGCAGGCGCAGCGGCCCGAATGCCCGCGACTTCGATCCCGCGGGCTCAGCCGCGGCCCATCAACCCCGCGAGCCGGTCGACCGCCGCCGCGACCACCGCCGGCGGGGCCGAGGTGAAGCACAGGCGGACGTAGCGCCCGTAGTCGGCGCCGCAGGACCGCCCGGGGGCCAGGAGAAGGCCAGCGTCCAAGCAGCGCACCAAAAAATCGTGGAGCGCGTCATCCTCACTGAGATCGGGCCGGAGCGCCTCACCCACGTCCAAGAACAAGAAGGTGCCCGCGGCCGGGGAGGGCACGCCGAGGCGGACCGCTGCCGCGCGACCCGCGTCCGCATAGGCGATTCGGGCGGCGTCCAGCCAGGCCCCGCCGCGCTCGAGCGCCCGGAGCCCCGCCACCTGGGCGGCGGTCGGCGCGCCATAGCTCTGGTGGGTGCTGGTCTTCCAGAGGGCGTCGCGCAGCCCCGGCGCCTCGGGCAGCACGGCCCACCCGCAGCGGTGCCCCGCCATGCCATAGGCCTTGGAGAAGCTGCCCACGCTGATCGTGAGCTCGGGGGCGGCGGCGGCCACCCGGGGCGGCGGCCCGACATAGCTGAGCTCTGCGTAGACCTCATCGGCCCAGATCCACAGGCCGTGCCGCCGCGCGACCTCGGCGATGCCCGCGAGGGTCTCGGCGCTCAGGATCGCCCCGCTGGGGTTGTTGGGGGAGTTCAGATAGATCGCCACGGTGCGGGGCCCGACCGCCGCGGCCACCCGCTCCACCAGCGCGGCCTCCAGCCCGAGCACCGGCACCTCCACCGGCCGTCCCCCCTGGGCGCGGATCAAGCCGACGATCAGCGGCCAATAGGGCGCCAGCACGATCACCTCATCGCCCGGCTCCAGGGTGGCCGCGGCGATCGCGCTCAAGGCGCCGGTGGCGCCCGGGGTCACCACCACCCGGTCGGGATCGATCGGCGGGAGGCTCGGCGCGCCGGCCCGGGCGGCCAGCGCCGCGCGCAGCTCCACGGCGCCCTGCGGCGCGAGGTAGCGGTTCAGCGGCGGGCCGTCCTCCGGGTCGAGCTCGTGCAGGGCGCAGCCCGCCGGCGGCCGGAGGTAGGTGTCGCCGACGTGCAGGGGGGCGACCGGGTGGCGGAGGCCCGCGATGCGACCCGCGAGGCGCGAGAAGACGCTGCCGCCGATATCATTGATCCGCTGAGCGATCTGGGGAGCCATCGGCACCTCGGGGCGGGGAGCGCCCGCGCCGGTCTGGGGTCAGCGGAGCAGCTCGACGGGGAGCTCCGGCAGCTCCCACCCCGGCACCTGGAGGCCGCGGACCACCGCCAAGTAGACCACGCCCTCCGGGCCGCCGCGGACCGAATGGGCGCTCAAGGGCGGGGAGGACAGCCGCGCGCCGGGGCCGTGAGCAGCGCCCAGCTCGTCAATCAGCAGCCCTTCGAGCACCAAGGTCTCTTCGCCGCCGCCGTGGCTGTGGTGGGGGAAGGGCGCGTCGGGCCCGAGGCGCACCATGCCGACGTCGGCGTCCGCCATCGCCGGCTCCGGCCGCAGGTGCAGGGTGGCCAGCGTCGGGAGGAGCTGCAGCCAGGCCTCCGGGTCGTCCACCAGGCGCAGCACCTGGCGGGCCCGCCGCTCGCTGGCGCCGAGCAGGTCCGCGGCCGCCGAAGCGTGGACCTCGAGGCGCCCGGCCACCGCCACGCTGGCGAGGAGGCGCGCCTGCAGGGCGTCGGCCGGCGCTCGCGCCGACTCGACGAGCCCCGCGAACAGCGGATCGTCCGCGCCCGGCTCGACCACGCCGACGAAGCTGAG
>CANHON010000235.1 GCA_947462115.1 Deltaproteobacteria bacterium
ACGACCGTGGTCCCCGCGACGACCGCCGCCGCGCCCGTGGCCCCCGCGCCCAAGGCCGCCGCGCCCAAGCCCGAGGCCCGCGCCGCGCCCGAGGCCGCCGCCCCCCCGCGGGCCGACTGGGGCCGGTGCCCCGACCCGATCCCCAGCGGGGCCGCCTCGGGCGCCGCGGCCAGCTTCACGGTGCGGCGCGGGCCCAACGGCCGCAGCACCCGCCTGCGCCTGCCGCTCTCGGCCACCAGCGCCGAGGCCGTCACCTGGATGGTCGGCAACCTCGTCCCGGTGAAGATGTCGCTCACCGGCGGCCTCTCGAGCTGGTACCGCCTCGCCGGCAGCGCCGGGCCCATCGCCTTTGACGCGCCGCTCAGCAGCGTCGATCCCGCCGAAGAGCTCGTCCTGGTGCAGATCCCCAACGAGACCACCTGGGCCGAGCTGCTGGTCGAGCCCACCGGGGCCCGGATGGTCTGCCCGGTCGGCACCGCCGTGCCCCTGAGCAGCCTCGTGGACCACATCACCGCTTGGCTGGGAATGCCGGCCGGGGCCTACACCTTGTGGGTCGATGACAAAGACCTCGGCCCCTACGCCATCCTCGCCGATCTTCCCGTCGCCGAGGCCGGCGCTGCCCGCCGCCTCCGCCTCACCGACGCCCGCTGAGCGCCGAGGAGCCCCATGAGCCAAGAACGCTGGGACGTGGTGCTGCGCTTCCTCGACGGGCCCCTGTCGCTCCAGGGCGACGTGGTGATGCGCGGTCCGGTGGTGCGGATGGGGGCGAACCCCGGCCCCGGCGGCCTCAGCCTCGAGGGCTACCGCGGCCTCGACAGCCTGCAGGCGGTGATCACGGCCTACGACGGCGGCACGGTGAGCGTGGCCCCGGTCGGCAAGAACCAGGTGCGCGTGAACACCCACGAGCACGTCAATTGGGCGGAGATCCAGCCGCTGGTGGGGCCGGTCTTCCTCAGCCGCGGCGACGTCATGCACCTCGGGCCGGCCGGCCGCGGGGCCACCGTGCTGTTCATCGAGGCGCGCCCGCTGCGCTTCGCGAGCAGCGCCAAGATCTTCTCCGACGGCGCCCAGGCCAACGCCGAGCACCGCATCAGCGACGTGCGCCAGCTCTCCACCGGCAAGGGCGTGCCCAAGTGGTTCGTGCCGGCGATGCTCGGCATGGGGCTCATCACGGTGGCCACGATGGGCTCGCTGCTCACCGACGTGCTGCGCCCGGACGTCGTCCTGCTCGGCCCGGTCGAGGAGGGCGAGCTGCAGTACGAGCGCGTGGAGCTCGACGAGGCCAAGCTCGAGGTGATCGACGCCCAGTTCAGCGGCTTCGACCAGGCTTTTGAGATCTTTGTGATGGTGCCCAACGCCGCCGCCGCCGAGTGGCCGGCCCTGCGCTCCGACCGCACCCAATGGGACGAGACCTACGTCAAGTACACCAAGCTCTCGGTGTCCAGCCACGCCCGGGCCACCCGCTTCTGGCAGGCCATCGACGGCGCCGAGCCGCGCTACCACGCCGTCATCAAGGCGGCGCGGGCGGCGGGCTTGCCCGACGTGGTCGGCGCCATCCCCTACCAAGAGTCCAACTACACCCCCAAGGCCCAGAGTTTTGTCTGCGCCGGCGGCTGGTGGCAGCTCATGCCCGAGGTGGCCAACCGGGTGGACGTGAAGCTGCGCGACTGCAAGCTGCGCGGCCAGCCCTGGAGCCCCACCCGCATCTCGCCGCCCATCCCGGTCATCGGCGGGGCGCCCTACGTCGGCAGCCCGCCCCAGTGCCTGCTGCGCGACTGCGCCATCGACGAGCGCCAGGACTTCGACAAGGCCACCGAGGGCGCCATGAAGCTGCTCGCCGACGCCTGGCAAGACCCGCTGCTCCGGTCCAGCGGCGCGGCCGTGCAGGCGCTGATCCTCAGCCACAACGCCGGCTATGACAACAGCCGCTTCCACGAGAAGAAGGTCAACGCCTACAACATCCTGCCCATCTACCAGAAGCACCTCAAGCAGACCGCGCTGAAGCGGGACCAGCGCTTCTACGGCGCCAACATCACCTGCGTCGGCGCCAAGCCCGAGGACCTCAACGAGCGCGTGAACGGGCGCTGCGGCGGCCTCATCGCCAACGAGACCCAGCACTACGCCTACAGCATCACCGCCCAGCACATCCTCGCGGCCTGCTACTACGCCAAGAATTACCCGGAGCAGGAGATCTGGGGCCAGTACAACAACCAGCTCTACGGCGACGGGGGCTACTGTCATACGCTGAACGTCCCCGACCGCGCCGAGCTCACGAAGAAGCGCTGAGCGCCGAGGATCCCCGCCATGCGCTACCGCCCCTTGCTCGCCGTCATCGCCACCGTCTGCGGGGCCGTGCTCACCGGCAGCCTCGTCAAGACCGAGCTCAGCCTCGGCGACGACAAGCAGAACCGCATCGCGCCCACCGAGGCGCAGCACAAGCTCGTGTCGCGCATCCCCGACCCGCTGCACGCCATGCACTTCTTGCCGGCCGAGCGGGAGGCCAACTTCGCCGCCTTCGGCTTCGACGCCGACATGGTCAAGGCCGCCGAGCGCGAGGCCCGGGCCATCGCCGAGAACCACGGCGGCCGCATCGAGCAGTGGCTGGACACCGCCGAGGACCGCGAGGAGCTGCAGCTCGACCTCTGCAACACCGACAACGCGCTCCGGCCGCGCTACAACGCGCTGCGCTGGCTCGTGAGCGCGCAGGGCGAGGAGCGCATGGTCATCACGGCCGGGGCCACCGCGCAGATCAAGCCGGCCGCCTGGGCCGCGACGAGCACGGTGGCCGAGATCTACGACCGGCGCGAGCGGGTGGCGAGCCCGCCCGACGACGCCTCGATGATGATCATCGCCGCGGTGCTCGCCAGCAAAGAGGAGAGCGCGCTGCGCGGCCTTCAGCCCTGGGGCAACCCAAGCAGCGGCGGCTGGAGCTGGGCCGAGGTGAAAAAGCGGCACCCCGGGATCCAGGCCAAGGTGATCAACTACTTCGCGCTTTTTCATGTCGTCAAAGAGATCAGTGACGTAGACGGAGGCCTCTGCCGATGAACCCTGCTCCCCTCTCCCGCCGGCTTCGCCGCGCGCCCCTCGCCGCCGCCCTCGGGCTGCTGTTCGCCGCGCCGGCTGCCCTCGCCGCGGACACCGTCGGCATCGGCCTCGGCAGCAGCACGCTCAGCAGCGGCGTCTCGGCCAAGTGGCACGCCAAGTCCGGCAGCGGGCTCCAGCTCGTGGTCGGCCCCTGGGGCATCGGGCCCAGCAACTTCGGCAGCAGCACGCTCGCGGTGAACCTCGACGGCATCCGCGACATGCAGCAGATCGGGAACCTCGGGCCGATCAACGTCGGCTGGAGCCTGGGCGGCGGGGCCGGCGTGGCCTTCGGCACCTACCCCGTGGTGGCGGCCGCCTTTGTCGCGGGCCTCAACTTCAAGCTCGAGCCCGTCCCGCTGGAGCTGGCCCTCGAGTACCGGCCGCGGCTGCAGCTGTTGCAGTCGATCGACGTCGATCCGCTCAACGCCTCGGGCCACCTGCGCTGGTGGTTCTGAGGCCGCGCCGGGCGCCGGGCCGCGCTGCAGCGGCAATCTCACGACAGATCGGCGTCAGTCGCGTCAATCTCGGCGCGATCCCATCGGGTCTTCGCCGGCCACGACATCGCCGCGATATAGTCGGCGCCCGCGGGCGCTGGCCCTCGCCTGGGCGCGCCTGGGCGGGTCCGGCGGCGCCGCAGCCGATCCCCGCCACAGCACGACGAGGGTCCCCCGCGCTCCAAAGACCAGCCTCCGAGGCCGGTCATCGACGGAGCGCCTGGTCCCGAAGCCCTCATCTTGGCCGAGCAGGTGCAGCAGATGGAGCCACGACGGCGATTCCGATTCCTAAAAGAGCTCTCTGAGGGCGCTTTTGGGAAGGTGTACCTGGCCGAGATGATCACCGGCGACAACTTCAAAAGCGTCGTGGCCATCAAGCTCCTGCACGGCAAGTGGAGCGGCCACGAGGAGATCGTCCGGCGCTCGCGCGACGAGGCCCGGGTGCTCGGCCTGCTCCACCACCGAAACATCATCCGGGTCGAAGATCTGACCGCGATCAACAGCCAGTGCGCCATCGTCATGGAGTACCTCGACGGCGTTGATCTCAAGACCTTGACCAACACCTGCACCGAGCGCGGCGAGCGCATCCCCCGCCGGGTCGTCTTCGAGGTCAGCAGCCAGATCGCCGGCGCCCTCGACGCCGCCTACAACAAGCAGCCCCTGCAGGGTGGCGAGCCCCTCCGGCTCATCCACCGCGACATCAAGCCCAGCAACGTCATGTTGACGGTCGCCGGCGACGTCAAGGTGCTCGACTTCGGCACCGCCCAGGCCCGCTTCGACGACCGCGAGGCCCACACCCAGGCCCTGGCCTTCGGCTCTGCCGCCTACATGGCCCCCGAGCGCCTCCTCGGCGACCCCGACGCCCCCTCCGGCGACGTGTTCTCGCTCGGCATCACCATGTACGAGATGCTCAGCGGCGAGGCCTTCGGCAAGGTCCACATCCGCCAAGAGCGCTTCGACGCCAAGCTCGACAAAAAGCTGGAGGAGCTTGATCTCAGCGATCTCTCCGCCCACCAAGCCCAGCTGCTGCGCGACACCCTGCGCCAGATCTTGGCCTACGAGAGCGACCGCCGCCCGCCCGCGGGCCCGCTCACCGATCTGCTCGAGAGCATCGCCGAGGAGATGCACGACGGCAGCATCCGCCGCTTCTGCCGCGAGGTGGTGGCCCCGATCCGCGCCTCGATGAACCCCGAGCAAGATCCCAACGATCCGCTCACCGGCAGCACCGTCTTCGAGGACAGCGGCCAGCTCCGCGGCGAAGAGCAGCCGCCCGCCTGGAGCGACGACCCGAGCTTCGTCTCCGGCAGCCGCACCCGCGACCCTGCCGGCTCCGACGCCCGGGCCATCAGCGGCCAGCACAACCGCCCGCCCGAGCCCCCGCCCGCCGAGATCGAGATCGTCCCGCTGGTGCACGATCCGAGCGACATCGACGGCCCCACGGTCATGGCCCGCCCGAGCCCCGAGCCCTTCGGCGGCTTCATGCCGCCCGCCTTCCAGCCGCCCTCGCCCGATCTGTTCAGCGCCCCCACCATCGTCCACTCCGGCCACGACGATGATCTCGAGGGCGAGACGATGCGGGCCCCGCCGCCGCCGCCGCCCTCGGTGCAGCAGACGGCCGCCCCGGCCTCGCCGCCCGCGCCGCCCGATCCCACCGCCTCGAGCGCCTCCGCCAAGCACCCCAAGGTGGTGGCCAGCACCGGCCCGGCCCTGCGGCCCCCGAGCGGCCCGCCGCCGATCGCCCCGTCGCCCAGCGCGCCCGCCGAGGCCCCGACCGGCCCGCCCCAAGGCGCCCACCCCGGGGGCCCGCCGCCCCGCATCGCCAGCGCCCAGCCCGGCTTCGCGTCCTCCGGTGCGGGGTCCTCTGGCCCTGCGTCCTCCGGTCCCGCTTCCGCCAGCCCCGCCTCTCCGGGGCCCAAAGCGGCGCCCGCGGCGGCCCCCAAGCCTGTGCCCGCGGCCGACAAGAAGGGCGGCGGCGGCGCCATCAAGGTGGTGCTCGGCCTGTTCGTGGTCTTCGTGCTCCTCGGCGGGGCCGGGGCGGCCCTGTGGATGTCGGGCCTGCTCGGCGGCGGCGGGGCAGACAAGCCCAGCACCCCCGAGCCGGTGGCCGCGAACGCCGCCGCAGAGGGCGATCCCGGCGGTCGGGTCGAGGCGGGCCCCGCCAGCGACAAGACCGGCTCCTTGCAGCTCACGCTCAACCCGCCCGGCCAAGCGAGCGTGCGCATCCGCAAGACCGGCGGCTTCGAGAAGCAGTGGAACGGCACCGGCAAGCTGGAGCTGGTCAACCTGCCCGAGGGCACCTACCAGACCACCGTCACCCCGCCGGGCGGCAGCGGCAAGCGCGACACCCTCGACGTGAAGGCCGGCCAGAGCTGCGCTTTCACCTTCAAGCTCAGCAGCCAAAGCTGGGAGGCCGGCGCGTGCGAGTGAAGGCTGCGCTTCGGCCCCTGCCGCTCCTCGCCCTGCTGGGCGCTGTTTTCGCGCAAGCCCCGGCCCAGGCCGCGCCCCTCGATGAGGCCCTCAGCGCCGCCCGGGCCGCCATCACCGCCGGCGACAGCAAGGCCGCCACCGAGGCCCTCGCCCGCGCCGAGCTGGCCGCCAGCGCCGCCACCGCCCCGGTCCGCCCCGCCGAGCTCGCCGCCATCTGGCTCTACCAGGGCGTTTTGCTGCGGGCGGCCCACGACCCCAAGGGCCGCTACAACGACCTGTGGCGCCAGGCGCTGGTGGTGGACAACACCCTCCCCTGGGACGAGGCGCTGCTCAAGGACGACGACGCCTTCAGCCTGTTTGAGGCCCTCCGCACCGAGGTGCGCGGCCGGCCCAAGCTCAGCACCGGGGCGCCCGCGGCGGTCGGGGCCGCCAAGCTCACCATCGACGGCACCCGCACCAAGGCCGAGGATACGCGCCTCGAGGGCGTTCACCTCGCGCAGGTCACCTGCCCCGACGGCTGCACCTACAGCGGCTGGACCACCCTGCGCCCGCCGCCCCAGCCCCTCGCCTGGTGCCCTGGCGGCGTCGATCTCAGCGCCGCCCCCGCCGAGGAGGAGGACGAGTTTGACGGCATGGGGCCTGTTTTCGGCGTGCAGTCTGCCGCCGAGGGCCCCGCGGGCTGCGCCGTGTCGGCCACCGCGCCCAAGCCCAGCCCCGCGCCCCCGGTGGTCAAGGGCGTGGGCGGCACCGCCAAGGCCAGCGGGCCCAAGGACAGCGGCCCCAAGGACGGCGGCCCCAAGGACAGCGGCTCGGGCGGCGGCAAGCTGCCGGTGCTGCTGATGTCCAGCGGCGGCCTGCTCCTGATCGGCGCGGTGGGCGTCAATTTCGGCCTCACGGCCCCCCGCTACCAGGCCGTCGCCGACGCCCAACAAGACCCCACCGGCCTCAGCCGCGCCGACGCCGACGCGCTGAGCGCCGCCTTCAACCTCGCCCGTGGCCTGACGCTGGGCCTCGGCGCGGCCGGCCTGGGCCTGGGCGGCGCGGGCCTCGGCCTCCAGCTCGGCGAGCGCAGCACCGCCACCGGCTTCATCTCGCCCACCGGCGCGGGCATCTCCGGGCGCTTCTAAGGCGGCCCCTGGGCGCGCCCCGCCGCTGCGCGCCGGGTCGCCCCTCGCCGGGGGTTCGCGGGCCGCGCCGCCGCGGCCACGGTCCGCGTCGGGCCCGCTCCGCCGCCTGCGGCGGCCGGCTGCGCCGCCCCTGCGCCGGG
>CANHON010000236.1 GCA_947462115.1 Deltaproteobacteria bacterium
CTAGACGCCCTGCTCGTGGACCTGCGCGCGCCCGAGCCCGAGCCAGAGCCAGAGGCCGCGCCCGAAGCCGACCCGGGGGCCGCGGCCGACCCGGGGGCCCCGATCGACGACAACAGCGTCGCCGAGGACCTGCCCGCCCCTTCGCCCGAGGCCGAGCCGCCCGCGCCGAGGCCCGGGGCCGACCTGCGGGTGGTGCTCGCCATCGACGACCTCGACCGCTGCCCGCCGGAGCGCGTGGTTGACGTGCTGCAGGCCATTCACCTGCTGTTGGCCACGCCCCTGTTCGTGGTGCTGGTGGCGGTGGACCCCGACGCGCTGCTCCGCTCCATCCACGCCCAGCGCCGGCGCCTGCTCGCGCCCGACGCGCCGACCGCCGGGGGCGAGGCCGCGGCGGGCCCGCTCGACCCGCAGCGCTACTTAGAGAAGATCATCCAGATCCCGTTTCAAGTGCCGCCGCTCGGCCCCGAGGGCTACGCGGCGCTGGTCCGCCGAGACCTTCGGCCAAGGCCGGCCGCCGACCCCGCAACCGCCCCCGCAACCGACCCCGCAGCCAGCGTGGGCAGCGCGACCGAGGCCGCCGAACCAGCCGCCGCCCGTGCGCCGATCGAAGGCGAAGAGCTGGCCTTCCTCCTCGAACTCTGGCCGCTGTCGCCGAGCCCGCGGGCGGCGCGCCGCCTCGTGGAGGTCTACCGCCTCGCCCGCCCCTGCCTCCGCCTGGAGGCTGACGCACCCGAAAACAGCGCAGAGGACGCCCTTCTGCAAGCCCGTCGCGCGCTTGCCCTGTGCCTCGGCCTCGGTTTTGCCCAGCCGGGGGCCCTGCGCCGGCTGCGGGCCCGGATCGACGCGGCCCCGCCGACCGGGACCCTGTCGATCGAGGCCTGCCTGCAGCCGGGGGCGCCCGCCGCGGTGGTCGAGGCCTGCGGGCGCTGGCGGCTCCCGACCGCGGCCTTCGCGGCGGCGTGGCCGGTGGCGGCCCGCTTCAGCTACAGCCCGGAGGAGGCCGGCTGAGGCCCAGCGGGCGCCTCGGCGAGCGGGAAGGGCGCGGAGGGCGCGGTGCTCAGCACAGCCGAGGCCGGCAGCCAGCCCTTGCGGGCGTCGGGGAGGCGCACCAGCACGCTGTCTCCGCTGCGCTCCACCACCGCGAGCTCGGCGGCCTCGTGCAACGAGAACAGCTCCACCCCGTCCGGGCCGAGCGCGCTGCGGGCCACGACCTCGGGCACGACGACGAAAACAGTGTCCTGCTGGTCGTCAATGACGAAGGCCGAGCCGAGCAGGACGGCCCCCACGAGGCCGAGGCCCACCGGGGCGAGCCCGGCGGGGCGGCGCCGGAGCTGGGCCCAGAGCAGCAGCCCGAGCGCGGCGCTGAGCCCGAGGCCGCCCGCCAGGGCGAGCTCGCGCACCGACAGCAGGCCGGCCCAGAAGATGGCCCCGGACGGGCCGCTCGGCGGGTCGAGCTTGTCGGCGCTCGCGGCGCGCACCCGCTCGAGGTTGGCCCCGAGGTCGGCGTCGCGGGGGGCGAGGCGCAACCCCCGGCGCCAGGCCGCCGCCGCCCGGCCGGGCTGTTTGGCGCGGTAGAGGGCGTTCCCGAGGGCGTGGTAGACCGCGGGATCGCGCCCGCCGGCTTCAGCCGCCGCCACAAAGTGCGCGGCCGCCCCCGCTGCGTCGCCGGTGAGGGCCGCGGCGTGCCCCGCGGCGAAGCGCTCTTGGGGGCTGGCCTGGGCGTCGCTCGGCCCGCCCAGCGCCCACAGCAGGGCCAGGGCGCCGCCGACGGCCCGCAGCCGGTGCGCAGCGTCGGTCCTCATGCCGCACCTCCCGCCGGCGCCCGCAGGTGGGCGATGAGCCGGGCCTCCAGGGCAGGGTCGTGCTGGCCGCCGTAGCGGGCCGCTTCGAGATCAACGTAGAGCTGCAGCGTCTCAGGGTCGAGGCCCGCCACCGCCGCCCGATCGACCGCCGGCGGCGCGCAGCCGAGCCGGGCAGCGCAGCGGGCGCGGAGCAGCCCCTCGAGGGCCAACAAGCGGGCGGGACCGGGGGGCGGCAGGGCGTCGAGGCCGGGCGCGGCGGCGGCGGCGCGCGGGGTCCAGCCGGCGAGGCGGCGGCGCAGCCCGAGGCCCAGCAGGCCGAGCAGCGGCAGGGCCGGCGCGCCCAAGGCCAAGGGCAGGGCCCCGCGCAGGCTCTGGTCCGAGACAGCCACCTGGGTGGGCGCGGGCAGAATATCGTCCCCGAGGGACTCTACGACGCCTCCCCCCGCGGCTGGGGCGGCGGCGAAGCGCTGGACCGCGCCGCCGGCCTCGCCGGGGGTGACGCGCAGCTCGCCGCCGGGCGCGGTGAGGGTGACGTACTGCTCCTGCTCGGGGTCGAAGACCACGAGGCGGGTGGGCGGCACGACGAGGGTGCCCTCCAGCTCCGGCACCAGCGCCCGGCGGAACAAGGCCTCGGAGATCATCAGCCCATCGCGCCAGCCGGTGACCACCGTGGGCGCGTCGTCGTAGACCCGGAAGCGGTCGGTGGTCGCGGCGCTCGGCAGCTTGAAGCCGGACAAAGAGCCGCGGCCCCGCAGGCGCACCTCTTGGGTCAGGGTGCCGCCCAGGGGCAAGCTGGTCGGCAGCGCCGAGACCTCCAGCTCAAAGCTGCCCACCAAGCCGGAGAAGTCGTCGGGGCGCGGCTCGGGCAGGGGGCGCACCTCGACGTGCAGCTTCTGGGTAGAGAAGGTCTCGGGTCGGGTGCGCTCGCGCCCGAACATATCGACGGCCCGTCGGCCGGTGCGCCGGTCGGGCGGGGCGGGCATGTCGGCGGTGAGCACGGCGGGCTCGATGTCGCGGGCGCCGGGGCTCAGCGCCACCATCGGCAGCCGCACCTCGGCGACGGTGAGCTCCACCCCGTCCCGTCGGGTGGTGCTGTCGGATTGATCCGGCTCGGTCTGCGAGACCTGGGCGAAGCCCGGCAGCTCGGGCGGGGTCCACCGCGGGTTGTAGGCCGTGCCGCGGTGCTCGAAGGTCAGGCCGTAGGTGAGCACCTCGCCGACAAAGGGCCGGGGGTCGCTCAGCGCGGCGCGCACCGAGGCCGCCGCCCCAGCACCGGCCGCCCGCTCCACCACCTTGATGGTGATGGCCTCGGCCCGCACCAGCTGACCGTTGACCTCCACCTCCACCGGCCCGACCTCCCAGCTCCCCACCGCCACCGCCGACAGGGCGTAGGTGAAGTTGAGGATGCGGGTGGTCTCGAAGTTGACCATCACCGTCTCTTGGGACTGGCCGCGGAAGCGCGCGGAGAGCCCCTCGCCCACCTTCACCTCGGGCACGCCCCGGCTGCGGCCGTCCACGAGCTGCACCTGCAAGGCCACGGTGTCGCCGAGGCTCACCTCATTGCGCTCCACCGCGAGCTGAAGGCGGGCGGCCCAGGCGGCGCTGGCCTGGAGGGCCAGGAGCAGGGCGGCGCAGAGCCCGAGGAGCCGCGGCGCCCAACTCCACGAAGGGTCGATTGAAAATAACGTGCGGGTCACCAATCTCGCCCTCCTGACCGCTCACGGTTGGCGCGCACCCGCGGGCTCCCCTCGGGCACGCCGTCGAGCAGGCGCGCGGCTTCGTCCGGGCTCATGCCCTCGGGGACCGGGCGGTCGGTCGGCGCGCCGCCCTTGGCCTCGCCGGCCTCGGCTTGGCCGGTGTCCTCCGCCCCCTTCAGCTCCCCATCGGCCTGGGCCCCGGCGGGATCGCCGGTGGGCGCCCCGGGCTGCGGGTCGCCGGGCTGCGGCTTGGCGGCCATCGTCCCGTCGTTCTTCGGCGAGGACTCGCTGGGATTGGCCTGCTGATCGCCATTTTGCTGCTGGCCCTGCTGGCCCTGCTGACCGTCCTGGGGCTGCTGTTGACCGTCCTGCGGCTGCTGCTGACCGTCCGGCTGACCCTGCTGGCCGTCTTTTTCGCCCTGTTGACCGTCCTGGGGCTGCTGCTGGCCATCTTGGGGCTGGGGCTGGCTGTCCTGCCCGCCTTGCTCGCCGTCTTGGGGCTGTTGTTGACCACTTTGCTCGGGTGGCGGCTCGGGGGGCCGCTGCTGCATCCGGGCGGCGATCTCCTTCTGCACGGCCTCGAGGTTCTTCTGGGCGGCGGGGTCGCCGGGCTTGCCGGCCAGGGCCCGCTCCCAGGCTTTGGCGGCCTCGGTGAGCTGGCCGCCCCGGTAGGCCGCGAGGCCGGCGTTGTAGCGGGCGCGGGCCTGCTGCTCGGGGTCCTGGCTGCGGGCGGCCACCCCGTCGAAGACCTCGCGGGCGCGGGCATAGTCGCCCCGGGCGTACAGCGCGCCGCCGAGGCGCTCGGCGAGGCCGAGATCGTTGGGCGCCTCGAGCTGCTCGCGCACGATCCGCTGCAGCTCGTCATCTTCACCGGCCGCCCAGCTGGTGCCGCCGGCCAGGGCGCCGGCCCCGAGGGCGGCGATCAGCAGGCCCGCCGGCAGGCCCGGCAGGCGCAGGCGACCGGCGCGGGGCAGGGCCGCCCCCACCAACAGCAAGAAGGCGAGGCCGAGCGGCCACTGAAAACGCTCGTCCCACACCTGCTCTTGGCTTTTGGTCTCGCGGGCGCCGTTGGCCTTGCCGCGCAGCTCGCCCTCGTAGATGGCCCGCATGTCCGCTGCCCCCGCGCTGCTGCGGACATAGGCGCCGCCGCCGACCCGGGCCAGCTCGGTGAGCAGCCCTTCGTCCAGCCGGCTGAGCACGACCTCGCCGCCCTCGTCCTTCTTGAATCCGCCGCTCGACAGCGGGATCGGCGAGCCCTCGGGCGTGCCCACGCCCATCGCGAAGATCCGCACCCCGGCCTCCGCGGCGCGCTGGGCGGCGTCTCGGGCCTCCCCCTCTTGATCTTCGCCGTCGCTGAGGATGAGCAGCGACCGATCCGCGCCCTCGTCCGGGCCCAGCAGGGCGACCCCCATGTCGATGGCGGCGCCCAGATCGCTGCCTTGGGCCAGCAGGGTCTCGGTGGCGCTGTCGCGGGTGGCCCAGCGCAGCACCCCATAGTCGAGGGTGAGCGGCAGGCGCGGGTGGGCGCCACCGGCGAAAATAACCAGCCCGACGCGATCTCCGACGAGCATCTCCGAGAGGTCGATGAGCTCGCGCCGCGCCCGCTCCATGCGCGAGGGCGCGGTGTCCTCGGCGTCCATCGACCGGCTCACGTCGAGCAGCACCACGATGTCGACGCCGCGGTGCACCACCTCTTGGGTGTGAAAGCCGAGCCGCGGGCCCGCCAAGGCGAAGATCAGCAGGCCCACCGCCGCCGCCGCCGCGCCCAGCCGGAGCCGGTGCAGCCGGAGGGCGCCCTCGCTCATGCGCTCGAGCAGCAGCGGCCCGAGGCGCGCCAAGGCCCGCAACCGCAGCCGGTAGGCGGCCACGAGCAGCAGCAGCACGGGCACCCAGGCCCAGAGGGCCAGCAGGGCCGAGGGATCCGCGAAGGTCACGGGAGCCTCCGGAGCACGGTCTCGGAGAGGGCGAGGCTGGTGAGCAGGGCCCCGAGCGCGCCGAGGGCCCAGGGGTGGAAGCGCTCCTCGGCGTGCACGACCTCTTCGACCTCTGCGGGGCTCTTTTCGAGCTTGTCGATGGTGGCGTAGACCTCGCGCAGGGCCTCGGTGTCGTCGGCCCGGAAGTACTGGGCGCCGGTGCGCTCGGCGATGGCCTTGAGGCTGGCCTCGTCGAGATCGCCGCCCCCGCCGCCAAAGAAGCCGAGCAGGCCCCGCCGACCGCCACCGCCCCCGCCGACCCCGATGGTGTAGATGCGGATGCCGTGGGTGGCCGCCGCTTCAGCCGCCTGGATCGGCGCGAGCTGGCCGGCGTTGCTGCGGCCGTCGGTGAGCAAAATGGCGACCCGCTCCGGCGCCTCGAGGGCGCGCAGGCGCTGGGAGGCCACGGCGATGGCGTCGCCCACCGCGGTGCCGCGCTCGCCCGCCATCCCGATCTGGATCTGCCGCAAGAAGGCCGGCAAGCTGCGGTGGTCGGCGGTCAGGGGGAGCTGGGTGAAGGCCTCCTCGCCGAAAACAACGATGCCGATGCGATCATCGGGCCGGCCCTCGGCGAAGCGCTCGATGACGTCCTTGGCGGCCTCGAGGCGGTTGACCTCCCGCCCCTTGAGCTTGAAGTCCTCGGCCTCCATCGAGCCCGAGGTGTCGAGCACGAGCAAAATATCGACGCCGAGCTTCTCTTGCTGCCGCTCCCGCTCGACGGCCTGCGGGCGGGCCAGGGCCACCAGCATCAGCGCCAGGCTCAGGCTGAGGAGCAGCTCGGGCAGCGGCGCCAGCAGCAGGCGCAGGGTCTGGCGGGCGGGCAGCGCGGCCAAGGAGGCGACCGGCACCCGACCCCGGCCCCGCAGCAGGGGCGCGAGGCAGAGCGGGGCGGCGAACAGCCAGGCCGGGCTGTGGAGCTCAAGCATGGGGGGCCCCGGCCGGCCGACTGGCGAGCAGCACCCCGGTGAAGTCGGCCTCCAGCCCGTCGAAAAAGGCCTCGCCGCCGCCATCTCGGGCGAACTTGACTAGGTCAGTCGCCCGCAGCACCCGGTCGGCCTGGGCCCGGGCCTCGGGGCTGAGCCAGCCGATCTCGGCCATCCACGCCGAGATCTCCCGTGGGGTGGCGGCGGTGGCCGGCCAGCCGCTGACCGCCTCGATGTAGCGGCGCAGCACCTCGCTGAGCGCGAAGGCCAGCGCTTGGTCGTCGAGCCCAGCGGCGCGGGCCTCCGTCCACTCGCGGGCGGCGCGGGCGTGGGGCGGGACCGGCGCGGGCTCGGCCTGGCCCCGGCCCCTTCGGGCGAGGAGCAGCAGCCCGACGCCCGCCCCGATGGCCGCGAGCCCTCCGGCGCCGATCCACAGGTAGGGGGGCTCTGCCGGCGGCGGCGCGAGCGCCAGGGCCTCGTCCATCGGGCCGCCCGAGGGGCCCGTCACGCCGAGATCGATGAACAGCGGCGGCACCTCGACGGGCTGCACCTCGCCCTGCGGCCCGTGGGCCTCCATCGGCGGCAGGCCCACCACCGCGCTGCCGGCCGGGCCGCTCAGGGCGTAGCGCCGCACCCGGCGGCTGCGGCCACGGTCGTTCACCGGCCCCTCTTCGCCCTGCAGCGTCAGCGTGAAGCCCTCGGCCGCCGGCTCGGGCAGCTCCAGGCTCCAGCCGGGCGCCAAGGCCACCTGAAGGCTGAGCTGGGCGTCCTCTCCAGCGGCGACCGCCCGGGCGGCGGTCTGCAGCTCCACCGAGACCGGCCCGACCGCCGGCGCCGGGCCCACCGCCGGCTGGCAG
>CANHON010000237.1 GCA_947462115.1 Deltaproteobacteria bacterium
AGCTCGAGGAGCTCCTCGCGGAGGATGGAGAGCTGACCGATCAGATCAACGCGCGCGACGTCGTCTTGGTCATGGGGGACGACGAGGAGCGGCGCGTGGGTCAAGGCAGCCTCCACGGCGGCTCTACGCAAGGGGTGTGCCAACCCCTGTCCGCGCCTCCCGAGGCGCCCGCAGCCCGCCGCCGGTGGGCAGGTCGCGCGGAGCTGAGGCCAAGGGCGGGCCCGCAGGCGGACCGCGGGGCGCGGCCGAGCGCGTGTCAGCGGACACCGGTGGCTGTGGCAAATCACCCAAGGCTCGCCGCGCCTGCGGTCGGCTGGGGCGAATTGCCGCTGCCCAAGCACCTTCCCAAAGCTGGCACAGATCATGCGAAGGCGCCGGCCAGGAGGTCGCACCTGTGTCCACGCTCACATCCGCATCCAACCACAGCGGCCAGGCGGAGAGCGGCGCGAACGTCATGACGTTCGACGCCGACGACGCCATGGTCAAGAAGTTCATCCTCGCATCGCTCACCTTCGGGCTCGTCGGCATGCTCGTCGGCGTGATTTTGGCCCTTCAGTTGGCGTTCTGGCCGGCCAACCTTGACTTGCCTTGGACCACCTTCGGGCGCCTCCGCCCCTTGCACACCAACGCGGTCATCTTCGCCTTCACCGGCAACTTCATCTTCGCGGCGATCTACTACAGCCTGCCGCGGCTGACGAAGACGCCGATGTGGAACCAGACCTTGTCCCAGATCCACTTCTGGGGCTGGCAGGCCATCATCGTGTCGGCGGCCATCACGCTGCCGCTGGGCTTCACCCAGACCCACGAGTACGCCGAGCTCATCTGGCCCATCGACATCGCCATCGCCTTGGTTTGGGTGGTCTTCGCGATCAACTTCTTCGGAACGATCGCCACCCGCAAAGTCAAGCACATGTACGTGGCCATCTGGTTCTACATGTCGATGGTCATCACCATCACCGTCTTGCACATCTTCAACAACTTGGCCCTGCCCGCCACCCTCACCCGGTCCTACCCGATCTACTCGGGCATGACCGACGCGCTGGTGCAGTGGTGGTACGGCCACAACGCGGTGGGCTTCCTGCTCACCACGCCGATCCTCGGCATCATGTACTACTTCTTGCCGAAGTCGGTGAACCGCCCGGTCTACAGCTACCGGCTCTCGATCATCCACTTCTGGGCCCTCGTCTTCATCTACATCTGGGCGGGCCCCCACCACCTGCTCTACTCGGGCTTGCCCGACTGGGCCCAGACCGTCGGCTCGATCTTCTCGATCATGCTGATCGCGCCCTCCTGGGGCGGCATGCTCAACGGCCTGCTCACCCTGCGCGGCGCCTGGGACCGCCTGCGGACCGACCCCATCGTGAAGTTCTGGGCCGTGGCCGTCAGCTTCTACGGCATGAGCACCTTTGAAGGCCCGATGATGTCGCTGCGGTCAGTGAACTCGCTGTCCCACTACACCGACTGGACCATCGGCCACGTGCACGGCGGCGCCTTGGGTTGGGTGGGCATGGCGGCCTTCGCTTGCTTCTACTACATCGTGCCCCGCGTCTGGAAGACCACGCTGCACAGCCTGAGCCTGGCCACCGCGCACTTCTGGCTCGCGACCGTCGGCATCGTGCTCTACATCGTCGCCATGTGGGCCTCGGGCATCACCCAGGGCCTGATGTGGCGGGCGGTCGATGAGGGCGGGCAGCTCCAGTACGCCAACTTCATGGACACCGTGCTCCAGCTGATGCCCTTCTACTGGATCCGCCTCGTGGGTGGCCTGATGTACCTGAGCGGCCTGCTGGTCATGCTCTACAACATCGGCCGCACCATCCAGACCTCGGGCAGCGCCGTGGTCGCCGCCCCTCCGGCGGCCTTCGCCAAGTAGCGCCCGCTGGGCCCCCGGCGGCCGACGCCGGGGCGCACTTCGGTCCCGCAGCCCCTTCTCTGGTCCACCTCATCCTCTTGAGGCCAACATGAGCACCGAACCCAAAGACAAGGCCAAGTTCGACGGCGCACCGGCGACCCCGCCCAATGACAGCTGGCACCGCCGGCTGATGGAGGGCCGCGCCGGCCTCTTCGCCCTGATGACCACCGTCGGCGTGTCGATCGGCGGCATCGTCGAGATCATCCCCATGTACAGCATCGCCGCCGGCCCCGAGCAGATGGCGGAGGTCACGCCCTACTCGCCCCTGGAGGTGGCGGGGCGAGACATCTACAGCCGCGAGGGCTGCGTGCAGTGCCACAGCCAGATGGTGCGACCCTTCCGCGCCGAGACCATGCGCTACGGCACCTGGTCCCGCGCGGGCGAGTACACCTTCGACCGGCCCTTCTTGCTCGGCTCGCGTCGCATCGGCCCCGACCTGCACCGCATCGGCGGAAAGTACCCCAACGCCTGGCACTACGAGCACATGCGCGACCCGCGCAGCACCTCGGCGGGCAGCATCATGCCGCCCTACTCTTGGCTGCACAAAGACACCTACACGGTGGCGGACGTGACGGCCTCGGTGGTGGCGCTCCAGACGCTCGGCGTGCCCTACACCGATGAAGAGGTCGCCAACGTCGGCGCTTCCATCAAGGCCCAGGCCGACGCCATCGTCGCGGACCTCGCCACCGCGGGCATCCATACCGAGCCGGACAAGGAGATCATCGCCTTGACCGCCTACCTCCAGCGGCTGGGTCGCGACGGCTCCGCCGCGGTGAAGGCCCGCGAAGCCGCCGCGCCCACCCCCCTCTGAAGGCGGAACAACACCATGAACCCCTTGATTGAAGCCGCAAAAGATGGCCTGACCCAAGGTTGGCTGATGGGCGGCATGACCATCGTCTTCTTGGCCTTCTTCGTCGCCTGGTCTCTCTGGGCCTGGGCGCCGTTCAACCGCAAAAGCATGGAGGCCGCGGCGCGGATGCCGCTCGATGACGGCTTCCCCGCGCGAGGTGATCTGTGAGCAACGAGCGTCAGGACGTCGTCCTCGGCCACGCGCACGAGGCGGACGGCATCGAAGAGTACGACAACAAGCTGCCCACGTGGTGGGTGGGCCTGTTCTTCGGCTGCGTGGTCTGGGCCGGCGCCTACCTGGCGTGGTTCCACTTCGTCGCCGATACGAGCCAAGCCAAAATGTACCAGGAGGAGGTCGCAGCGGCCGCCCTCGCCTGGCCGGCCCCCACCGCCGACCAAGCCCTCGCCGCGGCCGCCACCCCCGAGGCCATTGAAGAAGGCCGAAAGATCTACATGGCCAACTGCGTGGCCTGCCACGGCCCGGCGATGAAGGGCGGCATCGGCCCGGACCTGACCGACGCCACCTGGATCCACGGCGGCGGCCTGGCCGACGTCCAGAAGACCATCAGCGAAGGCGTTCCCGCCAAGGGCATGCTGAGCTGGGGCCCCATCCTCGGCCCGCAGAAGGTGGCCCAGGTCGCCGCCTTCGTGCACAGCTCGGGCGGCGGGATGTGAGCCAGCGGGGAGGGGCCGCGCCCGCCCGGCCGCCCCTCCCTGCACCCCTGCCGCGCTTCGAACAAAAACCCACGGAGCGCAGCGAACAAAACCCCATGGAGCCCCCCATGCCGCACAGCCCCGCCCTTCGAGACCGCGACGCCGACGCAACCGCAGGCAAACGCCTCATGATTGGCATGCTGGTGGTCTTTTTCGGCCTCGCCTTCACCGCGAACGGCCTCATCGTCTACCTTGGCAGCCGGTCGCCCAACCCGATCGAGGCCTCCTACAACAGCGAGCGCCGCTGAGCCATGAACGCCGCCGAACCGCTCGCCCTGGCGCAGCCCTGCGCCCACTGCGGCACCCCGATGGAGCGCGCCCTGGGCGCCGAGGGCGAGGCCTACTGCTGCGGGGGCTGTGAGACCGCGGCCCAGATCATCCGCGGCGCCGGCCTCTCCCAATACTACGCCGAACGCGAGGCCCGCCCCGACCGGCCCGCCGGGGTGGTGGTGCGGGGCTGGGACCGCGTGCCGCTGCGCGCCTGCGAAGATGGCCTGTCCGAGGCCACCCTGCGCATCGACGGCCTGCACTGCGCCTCCTGCGTCTGGGTCACCGAGCGCCTGCTGGAGCGGGCGCCGGGCGTGCAAGCCGCCCAGGTCTCCTACGGCTCGGGCCGTTGCACCGTGCGCTTCGACCCCCAAGCCACCGACCTGGACACGCTGCTGCGGCCCATCGCCAGCATCGGCTACCGGCCGGTGGCCCTCGACGCCGCCAACACCCCCGACCGCGCCCTGCTGCTGCGCCTCGGGGTCGCCGCCTTCTGCGCCGCCAACGTCATGCTGCTGTCGGCCAGCGTCTACACCGGCTGGCTCTCGGGCATGGAAGAGACCTACGCCACGCTGTTTCGGTGGATCATCCTGATCATCGCGACCCCGGTCGCCACCTGGTCGGCCACGCCCTTCTTCCTCGGCGCCTGGGGCGGCCTGCGGGCGCGGGCCCTGCACATGGACCTGCCGGTGAGCATCGGCGTCGCCGTGCTGTACGGCCACGGCGTCTTCGCCACCCTGCGCGGCGAGGACAGCTACCTCGACTCGATGACCATGCTGGTGGCCTTTTTGCTCGTCGGGCGCCTGCTCGAGCAGCGCGGCCGCCGCCACGCCGCCGACGCCGCCAACGCGCTCGCCGCCAAGGCGCCCCGCACCGTGCGCCGGGTCCTCGGCGGGGAGGTCACCGAGACCGCCCTCGAAGACCTGCAGCCCGGCGATCACATCGAGGTGGGCTCGGGCGAAGAGGTCGGCGCCGACGGCCGGGTGCTCGAGGGCCAAGGCAACCTCCAGCTCGCCCTGCTCACCGGCGAGTCCGAGCCGGTGCCGGTGGGCCCCGGCGACCGGGTGGTGACCGGCGCGGTTTTGCTCAGCGGTCACCTGCTGGTCGAAGCCGAGGTGGCGGCCGAGGACAGCCTGCTGCGGCGCCTCGCCCGCGGGCTCGCCGAGGCCGGCGACCGCCCCCTGCGCCGCGACCTCATCGACCAAGCGGCCCCAGGCTTCACCGCGGCGACCCTGGTGGCAGCCAGCCTGACCGCCGCCGGCTGGGGCTGGGCCCAGGGCGGAGAGGCCGCCATGCACGCCACCATCGCCGTGCTCGTCGTGGCCTGCCCCTGCGCCTTGTCGCTGGCCCGCCCCCTCGCGGTCGCCGCGGGCCTCGGGGCCGCCGCGCGCCGGGGCCTGCTGTTCCGCCACGGCGAGGCGCTGCTCCGCATGACCGACGTGGACACCGTCATCCTCGACAAGACCGGCACCATCACCGGGGGCCGCCCGGTGGTGGTCGAGGCCAGCGACGCCCACCTGCGCATCGCCGCGGGCGTGGAGCGCGGCAGCATCCACCCCATCGCCCGGGCCATCGTCGAAGAGGCCGTGCTGCGGGGTATTCCCATCCCCGCCGGCCTCCGTGTGGTCGAGCAGGCGGGCGAGGGCATCGAGGGCGTGGTGGACGGCCAGCGCTGGCGGCTGCGCGGCGACGGCCCCGGCCGGGTGGCCCTGCTGCAGGTGGAGGCCGACGGCGCCGAGCGCTTCGCCGGGCACCTCCGCCTCGCCGACCGGCTGCGCCCGGACGCGGCCCGCGCGGTCTCGGCCCTCCGGGAGCTCGGCCTGCGCGTGATCTTGCTCACGGGTGACCACGCCGAGGTGGCGGCGCGGGTGGCGCAAGAGGCCGGCATCGACGTGGTGAGCGCGGGCGTCGGCCCCGAACAGAAGGCGGCGTTCATCGCCGAGCAGGGCGCCGCCGGCCACAAGGTGCTGTTCGTCGGCGACGGCCTCAACGACGGACCGGCCCTGGCCGCCGCCCACGTGGGCGTGGCGATGGGCAGCGGCGCCGCCAGCAGCGTGCTCGTGGCGGACGCCGTGGTGGCCATCGGGGCCCTGGGCCCGGTGGTGGCCGGCCTGCGGGCAGCCCGGGCCGCCGACGCCGCCCTCCACCGGAACCTGCGCCGCTCCTTGGTCTACAACACCCTCGCCGTCAGCGCCGCCGCCGCCGGCCTCGTCAACCCCCTCGTCGCGGCCTTGCTGATGCCGGCCTCCAGCGCGATGGTGGTGCTCGGCTCCCTGTCGGTGGAGCGCGCGGTGGCCGCGGCCCGCGCCGACCGCCCCGATGCGGCCCCCGCGCAGCCGAGCAGCGCCCTCCAACAGGCGGCCAAATGAGCATCATCTTCTTGTTGTTGCCCTTGGCCTTGCTGATGGGCCTCACCTTCGCGGTGCTGTTCGTGCGGGCGGTCAAACAGGGCCAGTTCGACGACCTCGACGATGCGCCGGAGCGTATGCTGCGCGACGGGGGCTGAGCCGCGCCCGCCGACTGCGCGCTGCCCCTCGACCCCGCGCGGCGGGATCTCGATCACAGCGGAGCCCGCTGGCGCCACATCGCAGGGGGCGCTGCCGCGATAGGCCGCGCCCTCCCAAGGAGGCCCCGCTGTTGGGCGACGACCGGCGATCCCAGGCATCCGACGCGCACGACAATGGCCTGCTCCGCGCCACTGTGAGCGAGGCCATCGAGGCGCTGCGCGCGCTGCGCTCCGAGGGCGAGGGCGTCCTGGAGCCGGCCGATCTCGCGGAGCTGGACCAGGCCGCCGAGTCCGCCCGGGCGCGGCTGCGCCAGCCCTCGGTGCGGGTCGTGGTGGTCGGGGAGAAAAAGTCGGGGAAAAGCACGCTGATCAACGCGATGCTCGGCGCGCCCATCCTCGGGGTCGGGGTGCGGGAGCACACCGGCACCACCACGGAGATCAGCTACGCCGACCAGCCGGACTACGAAGCCGAGCGCGAAGATGGCTCTGTGGAGCGCTTCTCCGCGCTGCACCCCGATCCGCGGGCCCCGCTGCGCGCCCGGGACCGCCTGCTCCAGGGCGAGATCTCCGCCGCCCGGGAGGCCGCGCGGGCCCGCGAGGACGTGGAGCGCCAGCGGCGCGAGGTCAAGGACCGCCTGCAGTCCGATCTGCTGAGCCTCATGGGCGCCCGAAGCGAGGCCGAGCAGCGCCTCGAGGCCGCGCGGGCCCTGGCCGAGCGCGCGAGCCTCGACCGTCGGCTGATCGAGGGCCACCTCAGCCGGGACCGCGCCGCCCTGCCCCTCGCGCTCACCCGCCCCTCGCCCTCCTTCGTCCAGCGCCTGTGGGCCCGGCTCGCCCGGCACCTGCACCGGGATCGGCTGCGGGCCATCGCCGAGCGGGCCGAGACCGCCGCCCTGTCCGCCGAGGCAGAGGCGCGGGCGCAGGCCATGGCCGAGGACC
>CANHON010000238.1 GCA_947462115.1 Deltaproteobacteria bacterium
GCTCCAAACCAGCCAGCTGGATTGGGAGACGCTGCCCCGGGTGGGCGCGGTGCGTCGGATGCGGCTGGAGCGCCTCAACCCCTTCGATCTGGTGGCGGCCCAGGGCCGCGCCATCGTCGCGGCGGGCTTCTACATGGACAGCATCGCGGACGAGCAGCTCGACGAGGTCGATCTGAGCGCCTATCCGCTGGTGATCTGGTCCGCCGGCGAAGAGAGCACCACCGACGAGGCCATCAGCGACGCGCAGCAGGCGACGCTGGCGGCCTACCTCGCCGGCGGCGGCAAGCTCATCGCGAGCGGCTCCGAGATGCTGTGGGACCTCGACGAGCTCGGCACGGCGAGCGACCACGCCTTCCTCGACGATGTGCTGGGCGTTCGTCTGTTGGATGATGACGGCGGCACCGAGGTCGTTTTCGGCGATGGTCCGCTCGCCGACCTGTCCGTAGACTTCGGCGCCGAGCGGAGCGGCTGCTACCCAGTGGAGTGGCCCGACGTCTACACGTCTCCGCACCCCACCATCGCCACCTACGCCACCGGGGGCGCCGCGGCGGTCAGCGACGGCCGCGTCGCGATGTTCGGCTTTCCCTTGGAGTGCGCCGGCGACGAAGCGGATCGGGCGGCGTGGTTTGGGGCCCTGCTCCCCTTCATGCTGCCGGATTGGGTGGAGCCCGAGGTGCCCGGCGATGACGGCGGCGCGGGGGACGGCGGCGACGCCACCGACGGCGGCGCGGACGGCGGCCCCGCGGGCGACGGCGGCGACGGGGCGGAGGACGTCGACGGCGGCTCCGGCGCGCCGGGCAAGGGCGTCGGCCTGGGCGGGCTCGGCTGCAGCCAGGCGGGAGGGGCGCCCGAGTGGGCGGGGCTGGCCGGCCTCGTGGCGCTGGCGCTCAGGACGCGGCGGCGACCTGCGGCTCGAGCCCCCACGCCGCGCTGATGGCGATGCCCGGCGCCCCGGCGACCTCCGCCTTCTTGAGCACGCGGGCGCGGATCGCCCCTTGGGTCAGCTCGGCCGCGGTCTCCGGGCGCAGGCAGTAGAGCATCGCCGCGTCGGAGATGTGGCTGGCCCAGGTCAGCGTCGCCTCGCCCCAGAGCTCGAGGGCCAGCTGATCGGCGAGCACCCAGCCGAAGGCGCTGGCGTCGGGGGCGGCCCGGCGGGGCTTGGTGGGCGCGGCGCTGTTGGCCTCCCGCTCGAGCACGCCAAGCTGCTGCAGCACGCCGATCACGGTGCTCCGGGTCTTCCGTCGGCTGGCCTCGGTCGCGTCGGGCTCGCCGAAGCGCAGGACGAAGTGGTCCCAGTCTTCGATGGACACAGCGGCCGCGTCCCCGAGGCGGTCGAGCAGCGGCAGGAGCACCTGCCGACATGCGAGGAGGGTCCAGGGGTGGGCCAAGCCGTAGGCGGCGTAGTACAGGTCGTGCCGTCGGCGCTCGGTCCCGCCGTGAAGCAGCTTGAGCAGCGGCGCTTCGACGATGACGCCGTCCGGGGCCTGCACGAACAGCCGCTCGACGAGGCGGACCAGCGTCTGGCGGTAGGCGGGCTCGGTCTGCGGCAGCAAGGCCTCGGCGCGCTCGGACCAGGCCGACAGCTCCAGTCCGGGCTCCGCGGCGTCAATCAGCGCGAGGGCCTCGACCGCGGGCACGGTCCGGGTCCAGGACTTGAGGGGCAACGGGAGGTCGAGCTGTGCGCGCCACCGGCCCAAGGCGGGTGCGGCGGGGATCTCGACGATGTGATTGATCGGATGGACGAGCGCGCGGCCCCCACCCTGGGCTTGAACGGCAGACATCGACATGAGCGCCCCCTTGAACCGGCGCTGTATAGCGCGGCTTCGGCCCCGCTGCGCGATCGACGGCGGCGCGCGCCACGCGGGCCAGCGGGCCTTGGGGCGCCGATGACCATTTTGGGTCTGTGTGCCAACGCGGGAAATTGGCCTGGGATCATTGAAATCGACGCGATGCAGTCCCCTTTGGCGACAGTGCCGGTGGACCTTCGCGCCCGGGGCCGGTCTTGTGTGTCATAGTGGAACGGTCGGTCGCGTTCCACGCCGTTGGATGCCAACGGACCGCACCTTCACCGTCGGTCGCGACCAGCTTGGGGATCACGATGTCCAACCCGCCACATGAGCAGCCATCCGCCGACGGCCGCCGCCTCCGCGTCCTGCTGATTGACGATGACGAGCTGGTGCTCCGGGCGACCGCGCGGATGCTGCGCCGAGAGCTCGATGTGGTGACCGCGATCTCGTCGGACTCGGCCCTCGCCCTGTTCTCGGATGGGCAAGAGTTTGACGTGGTGATCGCCGATCTGAGCCTGCCGGGGCTCAGCGGGGTCGGGCTGCTGGAGCGCGCCCGCCGCGACTGGCCGATGGCCTGCGGTCGGCTCGGCGTGCTGTCCGGCCGAGAGCCGACGGCGGAGGAGCGCCGGCGCCTGCTCGCGCTGGACGCCTCGGTGCTGTTGTTGGAGAAGCCGATCCCCAAGGGCGAGCTGCTGCGGTGCCTTCAGCTCGCGCCCCGGGCCGCTTAGCCGCCGCGGCAGGCCGGGCTCTGGCCCAGCGCGGCGGTCGCCGCAGGCTGCTCCTCGGGCGTCCAGAGCTGCATGGTCAGCGCGTGCAGGCCCGTGTCGAGCTCGGACTGCAGCGCCGCATAGACGAGGCGGTGGCGCTGCACGCTGCGCAGGCCCCGCAGGGCCGTCGAGACGAGGGTGAGGTTGTAGTGGGTCTCGGCGGTCGGGCCGCCGGCGTGGCGCGCGCTCTCGTCGGCCACGATCAGGGCCTCGGGCGCGAATTCTTGGCGAAGCAGGGCTTCGATGCGGTCTCTGCGGCTCAACATGAAGGTCGCCTCCAGCGGAGGTCTGCGCCTATCCCAGCGGCTGGCTGGCGCGACGCAGCTCGGGCACCGCCACGCGGACCTTCTGCATGCCCTCCAGGAGCTCTGCGGGCGGCTCGCGCAGATCCCACACCAGACCAACCAAGGCCATCAAGCGGAGAATGCCATAGGTGATGTCAATCTCGCCGGGGAAGAAGCCCTGCCGGGTCGAGCGCATGTAGTGGTGGTGGTTGTTGTGCCAACCTTCGCCCAGGGTGAGCAGCGCCAGCCAGATGTTGTTCCGGCTCGTGTCGGTGGTGGCGTAGCGGCGCCAGCCCCACACATGGCAGAGGCTGTTGATGGTGAAGGTGCCGTGCCAGACCAGCACCATGCTGAGGAAAAAGCCGGAGATGCTGGTCTGCAGGTCGGTCGCGGCGAACAGGATGAGGCCGTTGACCACCGGGGGCACGAGCCAATGTTTGTCCAGCCACCGGAGCTCCGGGAAGCGCTCCAGGTCCGAGACGGTCTTGCCGGTGGCCTGGATCGACTCGTCGAAGATCCAGCCCATGTGGCTCTGCAAGAAGCCCGTCTGTACCGGCGAGTGGATGTCCTCGGCGGTGTCGGAGAAGCGGTGGTGGTGGCGGTGGTTTCGGGCCCACCAGATCACGCCGCGCTGGCCGGTGCTCTGGGCCATCCACGCCATCACAAACTGGAAGGCGCGACTCGTCTGAAAGGTGCGGTGGGAGAAGTAGCGGTGGTAGGCGGCGGTCACGAAGAACATGTGAACGACGTACAGCACGGCGCAGACGATCCAGCTCTGCAGGCTGGTGCCGACGATGAAGGGCCCCCCGAGGCCGATCACGTGCATCAGCGCGAAGCGGCCCACGTGGGCGGGCTTCCAGTGGGCGACGCGGGGGCTCCCGCCGGCAATGGCCTCGGCTGGGGCGCTCTCGTTGGTGTTCCCGTGCATCTGCGCTCCTCTTGGGGCCGCCACCGCGCGGGTCCCCGGCTTCACTGCAGCCACATTAGGGCCGCGGGGCGCCGCCGACCGTCACCGCTGCGCCCGGTCAGGTCAACGTTCGGTAATTCCCCGGGGAAGCGACGTGTGGGGCGCCCTTGAAGCGACTTCGAGGCGCCGTCGGCTCCGCTCAGGCGAGCGCCGCGCCCTCGGCGACGAACTTGTAGCCAGCCCCCCGGATGCTCAGGAAGTAGATGGGGTTGGCCGGATCGGGCTCAAAATGGCGCCGCAGCCGCAGCACGAAGTTGTCCACCGTGCGGGTGTTCGGGTAGTTTCGGAGCTTCCAGACCTCCTCGAGCAGCTCTTCGCGGCTGATCACCCGGCTCGGGTTGGCGGCGAAGTAGGCCAGCAGGTCGAGCTCCAGGTGGGTGAGCCTCAGGGACTGCTCGCCGACAGTGACCTCGTGGCGCTCAAAGTCGATGACGGCGGAGCCAAACCGCATCGAGGCCGAGGCCGCCACGGTGGTGCGGGCCGCCTCCCAGGCGCGCCGGCGGAGGAGCGAGCGAACCCGGGCGATGAGCTCATCCAACTCAAAAGGTTTGGTGAGGTAGTCATCGGCGCCGGCCTCCAGCCCTTCGACGCGGTCCTCCGCGAGGTTTCGGGCCGTGAGCATGATGACCGGCGTGTAGTTGCCCGCCCGGCGCAGCCGCCGGCAGAAGGTGAAGCCGTCGGTGTCGGGCAGGCTCACGTCGAGCACAATGGCGGCGTAGGGCGTCGACCGGGCCAGCAGCGCGGCGGCCTCGCGGCTCGTGCCCGCCAGGTCGACCTCGAAGCCCTCGAACTCAAAGTTGAGCTTGAGGCCCGCGGCGAGGTGGCGCTCGTCCTCGACGATCAGCAGGCGGGAGCTGGGGGCAGTGCTCACGGCGACTCCGTTGGCGGTTCGTTCCGATGCAAGCTGGACGAGAGAGCGGGCGGGGCGCGCTCAGGGCGCGGGCGGACGGGGGCGGGCGGGCAGCTCAAAACGCATGGTGGTGCCGGTGCCTGGCCCCGCCGAAGCGGCCTGAAGGCGCCCACCCAGGTTGTGTACGATGGTCGCCGCGACGTAGAGGCCGAGCCCGGTGCCGCGGCGCCGCTTCACCGACTCTGAAGGTACCCGGTAGAAGCGCTCAAAGACCCGCTTGAGGTGCTCGGGCGGGATGCCGATGCCCTTGTCTTGCACCTCGAAGCGCACCCGCTGCTTGCGGGCGGGCTCTGCGCGAAGCGTGACGCTGACGTCGTCTTCGCTGTACTTCACCGCGTTGTCGAGCAGGTTTCGGAGCACCGTCTCGAGGCCCGTGGGGTCGGTCACCACCACGAGATCGGCCGGCTCCACCTGCACCCGCACTTGCTCGGCGGTGGCGCCGTGCCGCTCGCGCACGCGGTCCGCCGCCCGCTCGGCCATGACCGCCACAGAGAGGGCCTCGAAGGCGCGCTCTCCGCCTCCGTAGCCGACGCGGCTGGCCTGGAGGATGTCGTCGATGAAGGCCCCGAGCCGGTCGATGTCCTCGAGCATCATCCGGTAGACCTTCGAGCGCTGCTGGACGTCGAGGTCGCGGCGATCGAGGGTCTCGACGAACAGCTTGAGCGCGGCGAGCGGGCTCTTGAGCTCGTGGGTCACCGAGTCGATGAACCGCTCCTGGCGCTGGCTCTCGCGGATCTCGCGGGAGAGGAACACCGAGAACAGCACCAGCACCGTGCTGATCACCGCGCAGCTGGCCACGCCGGCCGCCACCAACCAGGAGTGCGTCGCCACCTGCTGGGTGAAGCCGGGGTTGCGGACCACCACCAAGATCCAGCCGACCAGCATGGCGATGGTGAGCGGCACGGCGATGACGCCCATCACGATGGGCACCTTGATCGATCGCATGGGGAACATGGCCATGCGGCGCCATAGCCCGGCGAGGTCCGGTCCGCGAACCCAGAGGGCGCGCCTCTGCCGTGGAGCGCCTCGACGAAGATGACGTCGCTGTGAGTGTAGGCCGCGATCGACGGTGGAGCGGCGGCGGCGACCCGCCCCGCCGTGCTATTGGGCTTGGCCGGATCAGGTGGGGGCGGACGTGCCAGAGAACCAGCGGAGCCTGCAGCGTCGACGGGACTGGTGGGTGCTCCGGTACGGGTGCCTGCTCACCCTGCTCGTGGCCTTCGCGGGCTGCCTGTTCTTCTCGGCCTTTGTCAACGCGATGACCTTCGTGAACGGCCCGTGGGTCTTCCTCCTCGCCGTGTGCTTGGCGACGGCCACCGCCATCCCCTACGGCGTGTTCTTGATTTGGACCGATCGCAACGGTCGCAACCCCTTGTACTTGATCGGCACCGGATTTCTGTGGGGCGCCGTCGTCGCCACGGCCATCTCTTTGGTCGTGAACACGACCGTGGGCTTGGTCGCCTCAGGCTATATCGCGAACCCGCAGCTCGCCGAGCAGATCACCGCCTCGCTCTCGGCCCCGTTCATCGAGGAGCTCACCAAGGGCCTCGCGGTGCTGTTCATCTTCTTGTTGTTCCGCCGGCACTTCGACCACGTGCTCGATGGGATGATCTACGGCGCGGTGGTGGGCTTGGGCTTTGCTTGGCTCGAGAACATCATGTACTACGTCAATTCCGCGGGCTCGGGCGGCGCAGAGGGCATGCTCAAGCTGTCCTACCTGCGGGGCGTGCTCAACGGGCTGTCGAGCCACGTCTGTTATACCGGCCTCACCGGCATGGGCTTCGGGATCTTCCGCATCTTGCGCAAAGGCGTGCTGCGTTGGCTGTTCATCCCGGGCTTCTGGGGGCTCGGCATGTTCGCCCACTTTATGTGGAACACCTTCGTGGGCCCGGTGGTCGGCATCGTCGGCGTCGAGAGCGATCGGGAGCTGCTCCTCGTGGGCTTGCCGGTCGCCATTGTTGTCCTCCAGAGCCCGATTATGGGGCTCCTGGCCTTCTCCGGGATGCTGTCCTGGCTGCACGAGAACCGGGTGGTCCGGCGCGAGCTCGCCGATGAGCCCCCGCAGGTGGTGCACCCGGACGAGATCAAGCGCTTGGTCCCCGCCCGCAAGCGCATCTTCTTCTCCTTCGTGCGCTTCTTCTTGCGCGGCCCGGTGCACTGGTGGCACCACCGGGTGCTCGACAAGTTGTTGATCAAGCTCGCGTTCGAGCGCTGGCACGTCCGCAGCGACCCGAGCGTGACCTGGTCTCCCGACGAGGACGCGGACATCTACGAGCTTCGCCTTCGGATCATGGAGCGGCGCCGGCAGCTCGCCTGAGCGCGCCGCGCTGCGCCCCCGAAGCTCTCCGCTATATACCTGATCAGGAACCGATCGCCGCCTCCCCTGCCCCTCCGCGCTAAGCTGCGCGCGCCGCGCGGCCGGGCGGGCTGCCCGTGACCGCGCTCCCCTTCCCCCTGGAGTGCCTGTGTCC